>JANWHX010000198.1 GCA_025450235.1 Chitinophagaceae bacterium
GGCCACCATTGCCATTGACTTCCATCTGTGTTACCGCCTGTTTGGTTACCCTGTTGAGCAATTTGCTGATCAGATTCCGGAAAATGTATAAGATATTTTTGTGCAATCAGTTCGTTGTTTTCTACCACGGGGGTATGCTCAGCGATGTATTTATTAACGTCCTTTCTTCTTTCATTGGCATAAAGGGCCTTGTATGCTTGCCATACCTGGTCTTTTTCATTGTCGGTAAGATCGTTATAAGGCGGTTGAACAGGTGCTGCAAGCATACAGTCATTGCGGTCGGAAGGATTAGTGTAATTCTTACACATGACCGCAGAATAAGCCACTTGCCACATAGTCGCATCTCCATTGCCCGTAGTGAAAAACTTCGTGTCGATTTTTTCAATCATTTTGTTCCGGTACTCAGATACCGGTGTGGCTAAAGAGTAAAACGGGTCATTGTACGGAGCAGCAGTAGTATTGCCGGAAGTGAGAATGTAATTATGAGAGCCATTGCTTGCTACACTGTAGCTATTGACGGCTGTAAAATCATCAATCCAGTTATAGCTCGCGGCCAGATTATCTTCGGCATATTTTAGCTTTTGAAACTCCGGATGATAATATAGTAATGAATTTGCCCAGGTATCTTTGAATAATTGCTGGAACTGGTCCGGTGTGACACTGCTCAAAACATTATTGGATAGAATAGTAAGGTCGTAAAGAGAACCATCTTCGTTGCCGAGTCCGTCGCGATAAAAATCGCTATTGTTGTTTTCGCTTTTGGGAAACTTATAGAATGGTTGACCGGCATATTGCGTTGAGAAGATATCATACTTGTAATATAACGGTGCGTCCCAATGTTCTGCATCCTGGGGAGGAGGATTGGGGTTTGATAATCTGGCATATTGACCGCTGTAAGGCTTCATATCTTCCAGCATCATCTGGCGTATAGTCGACAAACTGCGATTGGAAGTCGTGTTACACAATAACTGGCAATTATTATATGCAGTTATGTAAGATGTATGAATCTCTGCCTCTAATTGTTGTGATTGCGTTAGCGTTGGGTTCAACCCTAAACTTGTAAGGAAATTGGATCTGAATTCTATTTCAGTTGCTCCAAGATTTTGTGTACAAGCAGTGCATGCTGCCTCTTGTGACTCGGGGGGATTATCACAACCGGATTGCTCCTTCAGTACCTCAAAGACTGCCTCAATGATATCATCCTTTGATTCGCACATTGAATTGGACCCATACAATTCAAGATAATGCTGTAAAGAAGATTCACTAATTGTAAGGGTCTTGCGTACACTATATGAACCGGATGCCAACTGTGCTTGAAAATTGATGCTGTTACCGTTGATCTCCGGGATTGAGCCACTGGGATTACTGACTAATTCCAAACCAGGCGAGGGTGTGGCGCAATTATCATCAGGATTAAGAGTTACATTTTTGAATTTCCAAACAAGAGGTTCCTCGTCACCACTCTCGTCGGTAACGCTTATTTCCAGGTCATACAAACAATCATAACAAAGCTGAACATTTGTGGTACAGGAAGGGAGCTCCAAATTACCCGGGTCGAGAGAGTACGTAAAATCATATTCGTCCGGTACCGACACTAATAGAGTATTGATCGCTTCAATTGCATTTCCTTTTACAATATTTGTGTTATTATCTAATAAATTTCTGTCTATCCTTTCTGTCGGTTGTCCCGGGGGATACATTAGTGCATTGTTGATCTTAAGTTCTTCTAAATTATCCGGGTGTTCGCCAGCCAATGCTGTAGCTATGGTACGGCCATGCATGTCTACATAACTTACACTCATCTGCCCATTGGCATCCTTGACCATATTTTTGAAATAATGAGTACGGTTACCTACTTCCGTTCCAAACAATGCGTCAAGTTCTTCCTGGGAGGGGCTGCCGTAGTAGTATTTTATTTCGTGGTCACTACCGAATTTATGTTCCGGGCCCAGTCCGCTTTGTTTCATAATACGGCCGGTACCATCCGGCGTATATTGTGTTTGAGTATACGGATAGCCTCCCGCGTCGGGAATATATTTATTGACACCATCCTTGTCGGGATTCTTAATACTATAATAGTAATCCGCCCCGGGATGATCAACGTCACCATCAAGTGGTCTTAAGTTCCCACTTCCTCCATTTAGTGGTTGCAGATCGAAAATATCAGCCGGATCCTGCTGTGGAAGCTGATTATTAAAACGATTCAGGTCGGCCTGGTATTTTATAATCGTGCTTATTCCGGGCACGGGCAATATTTGTATAGCCGGTCTTCCCTGTCCGTCGTAAAAGGTTTCGGCGGTTATTGTTTTTCCGCTAATGTTATCTTTTGTTACTGTTTGCCGTGGTCGTAGTGAGCCATCATAGTATTGGATGACCGTATTGCGTTTCCCTTCTTCGGCAAAAGATGTAGTCACCTGCCAGTTAAATTCCGGTTGATGGCCATCAAAATAGTAGTCGACCCTGCTACTCCACGGTCCGTTGGCCCGGGTCCCGTTCTCACCGATATTTACGGCACGTATACGATAATAGATATTTCCTCCGCCCGGTACGCCATCCTCCGGAAGGGGCGCATCATACAGTTTAGGAATAGAGTATTCATATACGCTGGCCGACAGGTCAATTCTTGTAGCATTATTCCTGAACAGTAATTCATCACTCAAAGCTCCATTTGCATCATGATAATAAGATTCAAGCTCTGTTTCGACCCAGGTCCATTCGAGTTGAGTATGAGTGACGCCTTTATTAGCCGGCCAAAGATTCCATCGTACCAGTACTTCATCTTCAGTGGATGATTCAGTATGAAGGTTCAAAGGATTTAGATCATTGGCCAGGTTAAAAAATTCTGTAGCCCTTATCTCATTTTTCAATAGCAAAACCTCTCTTAAATCAAGAGTGCCAGCCACGGCGGGAGTAATACTGATATCCGGAACAATTTTAATCTTCACATATTCCGCATCTTCAAAACTGAAATAGCTTTTTGTATTGTATTTGGCACCTTGCGCCCTGCTGTAATTAACGGTTAATGTAACTTCCTTATAATTTCCATATGACGATGTATGTCCATAGTCGATCCCAACTTTTATTGTTGCAGTAAAATCAGTTGAAATATAATTTGATGATTCCTCCTTTATGCTTAGTGTGATAATATTTTTTATCTTTTTTGGTTGTGGCCCACCCGGAAAAGAGGCTGTTGCCTCATTGTTATTTTGCAGTGCAGTGCCGGTAAGCATGCCAAAAATCGGCTCTACTTCAATAGCACCCCCCTGGGCAAAACCATAAGACCCGTACAACAGGTTCAATACAACAAAAAGTAGTGGTAAAATCCTGCAAAGGATTTGTGCAACAAGAACTTTTTTTAAAAACTCTTTACAACCGTATGCCATAATCAATTTTTAAAGCATATTTAAATCTATATAACCCAGAATAATTCTTCCGGTCAATTCAATCCTGACTCTTCGACACTCAAATGATAATCTTGAAATCCTTTTGCAGGGACAAACTCGCCGAGCTGATTTCGTGTTATCCGGTCCGTAATACTTACCGGCAACTTTATTTCTGCATTGTGACTGATTTCTTTATAATCAAAGACCGCTTTTCGCTCATTCACTATAAAATAACTCTCTTTGATCTTAACCAGTTTAACATTGGATTCTTCATGGCCAGGTAAACTGTCCCACTCTGATTTATCAATTGGCATTAATGTTCGGCGGATATATACTACCTGCTCAGGATTCTTTGCCTTAATATTATAGGTGAGTGTTATTATTTCCTTTACAATGTCAGTGCCCGGAAGTGGCGAGCGGTTTTTTAATTCAATAATTCCTTTATCAGCATTTTGAGCCGGCAGAACGGCTGAGGTGTAAGCAGCTGCCATTTTCAGAACGGATGAATCAGCCATCTGCAATCCCATGAAACTGCTTAGTTGTGCACGCAGGTTTCTTTTATTCGGATAAAGCATCATTACCTGCTGATCGAGGCTGACCATTAATACAAGGCTGTCGTTCACTATTTGTTCTGTATTTCCGTATCGTATGTAAGATCCTCCTTCAGTAATAAAAAAATCGGCCTCCATGGCTGCGGTATCCTCCCGCGATACACTTATAGCGGCCGAGTTGCTATGTTTTAAGGACAAATGCATGGGCAATGTCTTATACTGGTTACAGACAATCATGAATTCTTTTATTACCGCCGTGGTGTCTTCCTTCTGCTTATTTTTTTGCGAAAAACCAAAAACAGGCAAAGACGCGAGTAATATAGCTGCCAATATTTTCTTCTTGCTCATTTTATTATGCATTATCATTGAACTTCTTTTATGAGTTTTTGCTTTGCGCTTCTTGTTTCGTTTATTGTCTTAATTCCTTCCTTTGTCTCAACTTTGCTGCGTACCAGGCCCCCCTCTGCATCATATTCATAGAAACTCGCATAGTTATTTGCATCCAATTGAGATGTCAATCGAAGATTTACCGGGTCATACACATAGCTGACCATATTTGCGTTGAACGGATGCATGCGGATATCATCAAAATAGATCGTACCCCCGGTGTTATTGACAAGTTTAAGATTCATTTGATCTGCATTCTGAGGAGCGGCAAAGTATCCTTCATAGCGTTGCCATCCTTCTATGATCGGGCCGGAAGGCGTTATTGTTACGGGCTGCCCGATCGTTTGACCATTCTCAAAAAATTGAAGTTCCACTTTGCTATCGGTGTAGCTTGTTTTGGTACATGGAATAGTTCCCTGTATGTTGCCGCAGTTCTCCCGACCCCATGCGCTGAACAACATCTTCTTTTCTGCAGGAATACTGAAGACCGGATTCATCATTTCTTCGGAAGCAGGAATGGGTTTAGTATAAGTGCAGGTTGCTTGGGGAACGGGAGATACATAGTCCAATGATTGTGAATTGGTGCACTCCCAGGAATAAGAATTTGATGTATAATTGAGACCGTTATCGGTGGCACTATACATTTCTGCCATGTATCCCTCAATTTTATAAATTCCGGGGCAAAGAAATTGCGTATAACTTGCGTAAACGGACTCAAACGAGCCTGATGCTTGAGAAACTGATTGAAGAGGTCCTATGAAATTACCCGATAAGTCTCTTATTTGTGCGCTTAAAGAATTACTATGCGTCTGCACCGTAACGCCCACATTATTATAAGCCGTACTTAGACCAAAAGAAAAATTATAAATTTTTGCTTCAGTTATATTTATGTAGAAAAACCATGCGACCGTATAATAATGAAACCGGTTACCGGGATTACTTCCTGTTAGAAGATCCCTTGGCTGAAAGGTCGCATTCATACTGGGATGATTCCCCATAAAATTGAACTGGGGCTGCGCATTATCGAAAATGAAATCAGGAACGCCAAAAGTGACTGTATGCGTGCCGCCCTGCTGAGTAAGAGCCTGCGCAACACCAGTCTGCATATCTAAATTAAAATCTGAATTAGTCTCAGGCTTTACGACAAATTCTTTTGTAAACACATTGTCGCTGAATCCAAGCATTTTCTTACCCGTGTGTGCATTAAATCCGGCCTGATTCTCATCAATGATCAGCGACGTGTTTTCACCAACTATATCTACATGTTTTTTTGAACACTTGTTATAATCCGAATAATTCAACTGGTCGCTATAATCATTGTCTTCAAATCCTTCAAACATCATCTCATTATACCGGCTGTTGCTTGCAATAGCGACCGGTGCTGTTTTACTATATCCATATTGCGCCGCTGTATAGCGATTAAGGGCATCTTTTGTTTCCAGTTCCATGCCTTTGGCGTTCAGCCTGGTCACAAAGTTGCTCTCTACCCATTTCAATGAAGGACTAGGGACAAGATTATAATCATTATTTGGATTCCAATAAGAAGCGAATCCAGGGATAAATCCGTTTTTCGGGAGGTCCGTTGAAGCAGCGAAGTCTGTTTCCGCACGATTGACATAAAAAATTTTATTTTCAACGACGCGGAAATTTCCTAAAAGTCCCTTCCTATATGGATTTATTTTTTTCTCCAGTTCTTTGGTGCAGTCCTGTACCAAAATTTCTTCGCAGGTAGCAGTATCGAGCTCTATTCTGTATCTGAAAAAAACATCATTATCGGTTTGCCATTTCTCTTTATAGTCTATAGCAGAAGCATTGATAACTTTCTTAAAAAGACTGGACCCGTTGTCCTCATTTACAACAAGTGTCCGGTCATTACCCACACCCGCAATTGGATTACTCATCATCGCCACTGCGGCTATCGAAGATCCAAGCATATTTCTTTTCCCGCTTCTCACTATCTTGAAAGCCACTTCTGTTCTTGAATAAGGCTTACCATCTTTGTCAATAAAAATAAAATCTGGGTTCACATCCGTAAGAGAGCCAGTGTTTTTATGCTTATTCATTGCCCATACGAGTTGCTTTTCGCTCGATGATGCCATATCAGGACTGCAACCGGCACTAGTTCCGACATACGTGATCAGTAATTCATCCCCACTTTCAAAAATATTTTTCAGTTCCTCCTGGCTAATCCCCCCCACGATCTTTCCATCCAGAAAATTTACATTCCTATAAATTGCGTCAATGTTTTTATAAGCGAGTCCCATACCACTATATGCCCAGTATGCGGGGTAACTAATACTATAAATTGACTTGTCAAATTCGTTGTTGGCACGTGTCACCACAGGCTGTCCCGTCTCTGCATCGAATACCAGGTTTTCTGTGCTTACTTTACTGCCTTTGTCGATCACGACGACCTTGTCTATGATGCTATGGTAATTGATAACCTTTGTGCAGGTAACAGCACGATACACATTGTTTCCTTGTGTCTTTACAGGCCATATAAAGGGTAGCCAAAATGCCGGAGGAGGAATTATAGGGAAGTAGTCGAGCTGCGCCTGGACTTCAAGGCTTGCACTCTTGACATAGAATTCTCTTGTGTCCGTCATAAGTTCCACGTCAATTCCCATATTTCCCGCCTGTATTTTTCCCTCGTTTGAATTATTGACAAAATCAAATTTGTCATCAAGGCCGTAGGTACCGGTATTCCGATAAAAGTTTTCTGTATAACTGATCCTGGTTGATGGATCATTTTCTGCAAAGCTGCTTTGGCTTTTCATTTTGCCATGCATATCGTTTGTAGCTACTAAGAATCCCTGTGAAATAGCTCTTGAATCAAATGCCCATTTCCAGAAAAACAAACTGACATTATTCAAATGGAAATTATTCTTATGGAACTGGATATCACTTGATGGGTCCAGCATTGTATGTTTAAAATAAACAGGAAAGTCTTTGGCAGTATAAAACTCATTGACCTGGCGTCCCACACCTGAACGACTCTTCATGCCCTCAGGCAGAGGACCTTTCTTCAAACTTCGTACGGTCACTTTGCTGTAACCGACCAATGGGGCAGGGAAAAAAGCATCCATGACCGGCGTCTCAATAGATCCATAGCTGGACGGCCCTAACGGCAGACGGTTTATTACCTGGAACATTGTCTGGAATGGGTTTTCATCCCCACCTATGGATGGTTCGTAGCTCGCCACACCGCTACTAATAGTTCGTGTTTGTCCATTAAATACTTCTGTTGTTTCATATTCATACTCTGTTCCGTATTGAGAGGTAAATTGGCCGGCTTGATTTGGTTTTTCGGTCATCTTCGTCCAGTTATCCTTAAGGGTCACTTTTCTTACACGATGACCGCCGCCATACTTGTACCCGTCGGGATCGTTTAATCGGACAAAACATTTCGAAAGGTCAGTGTACCTTGCGTTATTTTCAAGACGTATAGCTTGTATCGGATCCCTGAATGCATCTCTCAATCCTGTTAACAATCCATCAATCATTCCGCCAATTTGCTGGATGACTGGCCCTTCGGAAACATCATGGCCATGAAAGGCCTGCCCCGGAAGTTGTTCTTTTAAAAATTCCAAAGCGGATAGCGAAAGAGGGCCGATGCCATCAACAGTTTTTAGCTTTATCCATATTTGATTTGAATTGGACGGGTTTACATCATAATCTTCAATTTCTGCATAGCTGGTTACGTATTCGTACCCGCCTTTTGGCATCCTTACGAATAACCTGAACGCAAACTGTTCCTGGCCTTTCAAATATTTAAGAACATCTGATTTACCTGAACAGGCTTCTGGGACATTGACCAGGACATAATTGTGCTCATCGAATCCAAGCACTTTTATTGAATATAAATCGTTGCTAAAGGAACTGCTGTTTTTCCCAAAGCCAGCTATGCTCATCATGACAGCAGCCCGCTTGTTTTGAACAAACGCATAGTCGTCACTTTCATATTCTATTTCGATCTGTCCGCCGCTTGGTAAAAGGATTTTTTTAAGATCCCAGGCGCCGGCATATTGATTCATTGTTTCTTTCTCAGTAACAGTGACAGGTTGAAAACTATAAGGATAATCTGCATTTCTTATACCTCCCGGATTTACCGCTTTAGGTTTATAGGCACCCCATCTGTCACTTGTACTAACAGCATAGGCAGGATTGCCGGTACCGCCTGAGTTTTCATAAACAAACCGGTATTGGTTTTTATTTCCGCGATTTTGTCCATTGAAAGTAAACCATATTCTCTCCAATGTTAGTTTGCCCTTATCAGCGTTCATATTGTTCTGGCTACCTGGGATTGTTTCGGTAATACCTGAATTATCAGTGCTATTACCGCAAAGTTTATAGCTATACTGAAAGAAGACAGTTTTAACAGGCCGGGCATTAAGCAGTCCATTATTCCTTAAATCTGCCTTGTTGTACAGATCTATCTTTTTCAGCCGTTTAATTGCGTTATAATTATCCTGACCAACACCGACTCTTCCGCCAAATTGATCACTTGCTCCTTTACCATCCTGCCTGTCTTCAAGTGTGAATAGAGCAATCATCGTTTTACTTTCAATGGAATGCAGATACCAGCTTTCTCTTTCACCATAACTGATGTTGCCTTTATCATCTTTTATCTCGGTTCGGTTTCCCGCATTAAAATTGGCTTTATTTACTTCGCTTCCATGAGGGCTTCGCCATTTATGAATGGCCCAGCCTCCCGTGGGGCCGGAGTTTCTGATCCTTGTATAATTGAACTTCACAGCAGAGCCCAGGTCATCTTCTGTAATCCCATCACTATTTACATCTACGTAATCCGGCGAAAGGAGACCACCAATTAAAAAGGAATGTGCATAAGCGGGAGTTTCATTCGATTGAAGATAGCCGTCTTTTTTACTATTCTTATCAAGCCATTGCGACTCTATTCGCGTTTCCGAAGGTTCAATGGAAATAAGATCAGCGTCTGGAGAAGTTGCAGTAGTAGTGTTAACGGTGAAAGAAAAATCTTTTTGTATTTTATTATAGACAGGCTGATCATAGATATATCGCTTGCCATCAGCTTCAGTAACATTTATCTGCGAAATATGGTGTGCAAGACGGTAGTTCTCGCTTATACGATCAAATGGTTCGAAATTAAGGTTCCATTTACCTTGCCCATCCTGAATTAATGGCTGATCAAGGTCATAACTTTTGATTTGCTTATTCAATCCTATTATGGATGCTTCCTCCGCAGTAAAATAATTGACTACCTGTGTTCGTTTTTTGCGGGTATCGGAAGGGTTTACTGTGACCATGTTTATCTCACCCAGTTTCTGCTGGTCAGGTGAGAATCTTTCAAGCACGGGTTCAAGGGTCGGGTTCATTGAACTTCCCGCTATTTTGTATCTCACAAGATCTAATCCCCCGATCTTATCGAACTGGTCGCTATTTAATACGCTTGTTTCGCCTGGATTGCGGAAATAAACATTTTCATGCAGCCCATTTGCACCTGAAAAAGCTACGGCAGCTCTGAGTTTATTATTGATTAGCCACTCACTTATCCGGCTAGGCGTCTTAATTATATTCACATTGGCACCGTAATGTCCAGGAATTCCAATATCTGCCCCAATGCTCA
>JANWHX010000199.1 GCA_025450235.1 Chitinophagaceae bacterium
AGCAAGGTAATAATAATCGTGGCGTTTTTCCTGTATGGTTGCAATAATGATTCAACTAACAATTCAGCATATATGGACAGTTTAAAAAAGAATAACCCGGTGTATTCAAAAACCGATACATCGAAGGTCGAATTGAATGAAGAAGAATGGAAAAAGATCCTGCCGAAAAATGTGTACGGCATAGCCCGGATGAAAGGCACGGAAATGCCCGGGAGCAGCGAGTTCGAACATTCCTCTGAAGTGGGAACTTATTATTGCGCCGCCTGCGGGAATCCGTTGTTCAAAAGTGATACAAAATTTGAGAGTGGTTGCGGGTGGCCCAGCTTTTATGAGCCGATCAGTAAAACAAGTATCATTAATACAATTGACAGAACACACGGCATGATAAGGACGGAAGTTCAATGTGGAAGATGCGAAGCGCATTTAGGACATGTTTTCAACGATGGGCCGCCTCCTACAGGTTTGCGTTATTGTATCAACGGCGTAATACTCGATTTTGAAAAGGCAAAAGATGCAGAGAAAAAATATAGCGAAGAAAACAAAGAAAAACCGGCTAATTAATTTCATGAAAAAGAGTAGTGTGCTGTTTTGATAATAGCCGGTAAGGCAAAAAGACGGTAAGAATTGATTTACCAGGTTACATTATCATCGCCTTCTTCCAATGGAGTCCTTCGGACCGGCAAAACCGCCTCTACTAAAAAGATGCCCCTTTCGGGGGCATTTTCCTGTCACGTGAGCGCTTTTTATGACTCAATTTTATTGCAAAAAAACTATATGAGTTCTTTAACAACCCAGCATAAAATAGTTCCTTTTATTATTCGTTTTTTGTCATGGTAGTCTCATTAGGCTTTTATTAAGGTTTATTCGGTTCGCTGGCACTGTGTTTGAATGAATAGAGACCTTCGCCTTCACTCACATAAAACCCATAATAAAACATGAAAAGAATCTATTGCTGCCTGGTCCTGTTTGTGTCTGTTGCGATCGTCGAAAAAGCCGCTGCCCAGCCCAGCCTAAAACTTGATAATAGCCAGGAACAACCCAAATGGGCCCCTGCTGATAATGACAATGCCGATTATTATTTCCTGCCTGATATTGATACCTATTACTACGTGCCGCGTAAACAATTCATATATCAATCCGGTGGATATTGGACATTCTCCCGGTCCTTGCCTGCGGATCACAAGGGGTACGATCTTTATTCCGCCAATAAAGTAGCTGTCAATGAAGCGGGTGCTTACAGGTATTTTGCGGAGCATAAATCGAAATACGGCAGTTCCCAATCGAGTGCCTCCGTTCAGAAAGAAAAGCCATCGACCAAGAATAAACGATCAAATAACTCTGAAAAAACATCAGGTTAATTCTAGCCATAACGATCTTGAAAAGGCCGCAATTCTGCGGTCTTTTTTTATGCACATACATCGGAAAAACGAAGATTCTGATACTGCATAAAATGGGCTAGTTACATATGATGATGTAATAGATGCTTTTCGCACTGAGAACCAGTCGGAGTGAATATCATTCAGAGTATTTGGCACCCTTTGGCACCGTCTTTGAAAAATAGTAACTGAAACAAATTCAGTGTGTATGAAAAAAATAATCATTTGCGTGGCAGTGTTTGTCGCTGCCTCGTTCGTGAAAGATGCCGGAGCGCAGGTAAGGTTCAATGTTAACGTCAATATCGGGTCTCAGCCTGTATGGGGACCGACAGGTTATGATTATGTAGACTATTATTATCTGCCGGATATTGAGGCTTATTATTATGTGCCGACACGTCAGTTCATTTATTTATCGGGTAACCGGTGGATTTATTCTTACTCGTTACCTCCGCGGTATAGAAACTATGACTTGTATTCCGGATATAAGGTAGTTGTCAACCGGCCAAGAGCGTACAGGTATTTCAACGACGACAGGTCGAGGTACAGGCGCTATCGGGGTAATCATTCACAGATGATCATTCGTAACAGCGATGACTCGAGGTATTTCCAAATAAAGGGTCATCCGAAGTATAAGGATAAAGGTGCCCGTGGAAAAAGACGGGACAGGTACTAATTATAAATGACTATTGAATCATTCAAAATGGCCGCTTCTCAGCGGCCATTTTTTTTCAGCAATATCGGGCAGTGGGTCAGTTTGAAATAAAGTAGCACAAGGAACACTTCGAACAACGAAAACGACGTGGAGTCCTTCGTGTCTCTCGTGGGCTTTTGTTCCCGTATTTTTTGGAACACGAAGGCCACAAAGAAAACACAAAGAACACGACATCGTGTCCTCGTGGTCCTTCGTGTCCTTTGTGCTCCCATTTTTTTGGCCCACCACCCAACATCGTGATTCCTGTACTGTTTGACTTAATCCGTTTATTTTTGCACCAAACCTGCTGAATGAAACTATCGCATTTATCTGAGACGTTAATTGGGTCGGAAATTGTCAAACTTGGGGGCGAAATCAGGGAAAAGATCCGCCAGGGTGAAAGCATTTATAATTTCACCGTCGGAGATTTTGATCCTTCTATTTTTCCCATACCAAAAGAACTGGAAGATGCGATAGTAGACGCTTACCGGAAACATTTTACAAATTACCCGGCAGCAGAAGGCAATTTAGATCTGCGGGAAGCCATTCTTTCTTTTACAAAAGACACCGAAGGATTAGACTATGGTTCCGGCGAAATATTAGTAGCATCAGGTGGCCGGCCCCTGATCTATGCGGTATTTCGTGCTATTTGTGATAAAGGAGACAAAATCATTTATCCTGTACCAAGCTGGAACAATAACCATTATACCCATTTCGTAGGGGGTGATCATATCGTTATTGAGGCGAAAGCCGAAAATAATTTTATGCCTACGGCTGACGATATCCGTCCGCATATTAAAGAATCGGTTTTGCTCTCTTTATGCTCACCGCAAAATCCAACCGGGACTACATTTAAGAAAAATGACCTGGAAGCAATTTGTGATATGGTGCTTGAAGAAAATAAACGGCGTGGCGAAAACCAAAAGAAGCTGTATATCATGTATGACCAGATGTACTGGCATCTTACGTATGGCGATATTCAACATTACAATCCTGTTTCATTGCGGCCGGCGATGCGCCAATACACCATTTTCATTGATGCGATCAGTAAAGTGTTTGCAGCAACCGGTGTAAGAGTTGGTTGGGGGATGGGCCCCGCGAGTGTTATTGGAAAAATGAAAGCTATTCTTACCCACCTTGGCGCCTGGGCACCGATGGCCGAACAAAAAGCCGTGGCGCATTATCTCCATAACCGGGACGGCATCAAACGGTTCTTAACTCATTTCAGAAAAGAAATTGAAGAACGATTGCACCGGATTTATGATGGTTTTATGCAACTGAAAAGTGAAGGTCTTTCAGTAGATGCAATGGCTCCCGAGGCGGCTATTTATCTCACTATTAAAATTGATCTTGCAGGTAAGAAAACAAATGGGGGCAAGATTATAGAAAATCAAAGCGATGTAACTGCGTATATTCTTAATGAAGCCAATCTCGCGGTGGTTCCTTTTTATGCGTTTGGAGCCGACCGAAGCTCTCCCTGGTACCGGCTAAGTGTTGGCACCTGTAAAAAAGAAGACATAAATGAAATGATCGGGAAGTTGCGAGAGGCGTTAAGAAAGCTGCAATAAAAAAAGAGAGCCAAAATTGACTCTCTTTTTTTATCAAATTATTTGCTTCAATTTTTATTAATTAAAAAACGGAAAGGCTTTAACTCTGAAAACCTGACAGCCTTAAGTATCTTGTTCGGGTTTGAAGTAATTCGGCTGCGGGTTACCAATTCATGAGCAATACAAAATTGCTGCGGTGATTCTGCCTGTATCAGGATATAATTGATACACTCCACTTCCTGCTCAATCGCCCGTTGACTGGCGAACTCATTTTTAAGAAGTACCAAGAGATCACGGTTTGGCGTTTTCATCGCTGCAAGCTTTTAGTATCCTGACATTCCTTTGTGGCTGGGGCAACCGCAATTACTGCCTTTGCCTGTGCCGGAGTAATAGTTTTTGCTACAGGCTGATACAACTACCATGCCCGCCAGTAACAGAATTAATGCTATTTTATTTATTGTCTTCATAATTTGAAATTAACCTGGATTCAATCACTGTTTTAATAGGGACTATCTGATCTTTGATCCTAAATTAAAACTATTTTACAAACAAAATAGTGTGCAAACGGCTTGAAACAGGAAAATTTTAATCTAACAGAGCCTTTACAGGGAAAATACCTGCCGACGGGGCTTTCCAGCCCGCGTAAACTCCGCATTCTCATAGCCCCGCTGGATTGGGGCCTTGGCCACGCTACCCGCTGCATTCCCATCATTTATGAATTATTACAACATTCATGTGAGGTTTGGATCGCTACCGGCGGAGCACAGGAAATATTATTGAAGCAGGAATTTCCTGATCTTAGATTTCTGCCCCTGACCGGTTACAGGGTAAAATATAGTGGGTCGGCCATCACCATGCCCTGGAATATTCTGTTTCAAACGCGCAAAATACTCAGGGCCATTAAACAGGAAAATAATTGGCTAAAAAAAATGGTTGATGAGCATCATTTTGATGCGGTGATATCTGACAACCGTTATGGCTTATTTCATTCCTCCGTTCCCTCTATCATTCTCACACACCAACTGAATATTAAGACTAATCTGGGAAAATGGTCGGAGAATTGGCTGCAGAAAAGGAATTATAAATATATCAACCGCTTCACTGAATGCTGGGTGCCGGATGAAGAAGGCGAGAATAACCTGGCTGGCGAATTATCTCACCCGAAAGCAAAACCAATTATCCCTATAAGGTACATCGGCCCGCTTTCAAGGTTTAAGAAAGCAACGGAGCTTTCGGATTCCTCTCCGGGGGCTGGGAATTTGCTGATCCTTATTTCCGGGCCTGAACCACAGCGCACCATCCTGGAGGACAAGATCATCAAAGATATTGCTCATTACAACGGCGCTGCTACAGTGATCAGGGGATTGCCGGGTAATCTTAATCTTATTCCTTCTACCAATACGATCAGATTTTATAATCACCTGCCGGCAGAAGCACTGAACAAAGAAATGAACAAGGCGGAATACATTATTAGCCGCAGTGGCTACAGTACCATTATGGATATAAGAAGGCTCCAGAGAAAGGCTATTCTTATTCCGACACCCGGACAAACCGAACAGGAATATCTTGCCGGGTACCTGCAGGGAAAAAAGATGGCGCTGGTTGTTTCTCAAAAGTCATTTAATCTCTCTTTGGCATTACAACAAGCAAAATCTTTTAGCTATAGTATCGAAGAAGACAAAGGGGAAAGTGATTTGACGCCAATCATTTCTCAATTTGTGCAATCGATACATAAACATTGATCACCTCAATTATCTTTGTTCCTCATTTTTATTTTCTGAAATCATCTGTCCAGGCACATATAGCTGTATTGCTTACAAATCTGTTCTTCGCTATCAACTATAGCCTGGTAAAATATATTTCCCCATCCCTGGTGGGACCTTATGCACTTAATCTTCTTCGCGTAGGCGGCAGCCTTATTTTGTTTTGGATCCTATGGCTGTTTGCCAAAAACAAGATCCGCCTTAATAAAAAAGATACGGGCAGACTCATATTATGCGGACTCTTGGGTGTGGCCATTAATCAAATGCTGTTTATTAAGGGCCTTACGATGAGTACCGCTATCCATGCTTCATTACTGATGCTTTGTTCCCCCATACTAATTACGTTGTTGGCGCTATGGATATTGAGAGAAAGAATAACTGTTTTAAAAATTGCGGGATTAATGCTGGGTATAGCCGGATCCGTGTTATTAATTGCCGGCAAACAAAGTTCCAGCCAACCCAAAGACTATTTGACCGGCGACATATTGATTGTTTTGAATGGAATTTCCTACGCTTTTTATTTTGTTTTGGTAAAACC
>JANWHX010000200.1 GCA_025450235.1 Chitinophagaceae bacterium
ATTGAAGGTTCATCCAATATATATAGTGAGTTGGTAAGATTGCTGCCAAGACTTCGTGTTAGTTGAATACGCTGGCTTTCCCCTCCGCTTAATGAATTAGCAAGCCTGCTCAGAGTCAGGTATCCCAACCCCACGCTCAACAAGGTATGAATGCGATTGTTTATCTCAATCAAAATCCTTTTGGCTACTTGCTTATCGTGATCGCTCAATTTTTTATCCAGGTCATCAAACCATAGTTTCAGATCTTTTACCGGCATTTCGCCTAATTCCCCAATATGCCTGTCATTGATTTTTACATATAATGCATCCTTCCGAAGTCTGTATCCCCTGCAATCAGGACAGGATGTTCTGCCGCGATAACGGCTTAATAAAACACGGTACTGAACTTTATAAAGATTTTGTTCTACTTCCTTGAAAAATGCATTGATGCCCTGCGCATATTCGTTCCCTTCCCATAGAGTCTGGTATTGCTTTTCCGTAAGATCAGCAATAGCTTTATGTACTGGGAAATTGAATTTTTTTGCGCCTTTGATGAATTGTTCTCTCCACCAACCCAGCTTTTCTCCCTTCCATGGCGCGATAGCCCCATCATACACACTCAATCTTTTATCGGGGATCACCAGGTCAGTGTCAATTCCAAGGACCTGGCTAAAACCTTCGCAGGTAGGACAAGCTCCATAAGGATTATTAAAAGAAAATAAATTGGGAACAGGTTCTTCAAACTGCATTCCATCGGCTTCAAAGCGATTGTTGAAATGCCGGGCCACCGGTTTACGGTCACCAGTCGCCGGCTGTATTTCTAAATAAACATCACCTTCTCCTTCATAAAATGCGGTGCCAACTGAATCCGAGATGCGATGTATATCATCTTCATCAAAATTTTTGACTACTATCCTGTCTACAAGAATATGTGATATTTTTTTTGCCTTTAGCTCTTTATCACTCAATTCAAGAAGTTCTTCAATTCTTTGAGGTTCCAGGGCCCCACCGGCGTCGGGATTTGGCGATGCCACCCTGGTGAACCCCTTTTGAGCCAGTATATTCAATTCTTCTCTGGTATCCCTGTTTTTATGCTGCTTAAATGTTGCCAGGATATACACCTTATCGTCCATATTAAGACCGGAGATAGCATTCACTACATCTGTGACATCGTCTTTTTTTACCTCTTTTCCCGAAACCGGCGAGTAGGTTTTTCCGATCCTTGCAAAAAGCAATCGAAGGTAATCGTAGATTTCCGTCATACTTCCGACAGTGCTTCGGGGGGTTCGGGTAATTACTTTTTGTTCGATGGCAATTGCAGGACAAAGGCCTTTTATATAGTCGACATCGGGTTTATTCATCCGGGTTAGGAATTGCCGGGCATAGGCACTAAGACTCTCCGCATAACGCCGTTGACCCTCAGCATATAGAGTATCGATTGTTAGAGATGACTTTCCTGACCCAGATACCCCCGTCACAACCACCAGCTTATTGCGTGGTATGGTTACCGTTATATTCTTCAGGTTATGAACCCTCGCTCCTTTGATCAGAATGTTATCTGCGGGATTTACGGTCGTAGTTTTAGAGGGATTTTTCCCTTTTATTGTTTTTTCCATTATATGACCTGCAAATGTAAAGCCTTATCCAGCTTAATTTTGCGAACAGATGATTAACATTTCTTTGACAATAATAAATACAATTTAGGGAGACAATCGTTTGATGGTTTCATGAAATGGACTATTTTTATTTCACAATATCCGAAAAATGAAACACCCTAAACTCTTCCCGCCTATTGTATAATACTTCTACACTTTTATTTTAACCGATTATTGCTTTACCGCCCAATCCGTTTTAACACACCTAAAACCTGTAGGAGTATGAAAGCTTTTAATAAGAAAACCGACCACGAACTGATCCACCTATTTACAGATGGCAATCTTGAGGCATTGGAGGCCCTTGTACTTCGCCATAAGGATAAGCTGTATACATCTATCCTTTTCCTCGTCAAAGACAAATATCTCGCTGAAGACATCTTCCAGGATGTTTTTATCCGTATCATCGACACGATGCGGAGCGGTCGTTATACAGAAGAAGGAAAGTTCCTTCCCTGGGCGATGAGGATCGCACACAACCTTTGCGTGGATCATTTCCGGAAAGTAAAACGGACGCCAACTATTCGTAACGGCGAAGACAAAGACATTTTTGAAGTGCTCAATTTTGCAGAAGATAGCGCCGAAACAGTGATGATGAAAAGGCAAAGTCATGACCGGGTCCGCGAAATGCTTCAACGTCTGCCGGAAGATCAGCGTGAAGTGATCATATTACGTCATTATGCCGATATGAGTTTTAAGGAAATTGCAGCCGTCACCAATTGCAGCATTAATACGGCTCTTGGACGTATGCGTTACGGCCTTATCAACCTGCGGAAATTAATGATCCAAAAACAAATAGCTCTTTGAATCACGGATAGCACGGATTGAATATCTGCGAAATCCGCGATATATTATTGTCATTCTGTATCTCCAACCGGAGATGAAGAATTCAACTTAAAAGGATTTTTCGGTTTGCTTGCCATGTCCCCGAATATGGATAAACCTGGGAAGGCTGGTACAGAATGACACCAAATTGAACCGCCCCGATTTTATCGGGGCGGTTTTTTATTTTAATCGGCATGAAGGTTCAACTGAGCAATGTGAAGCTCATCCGGGGTTCTTTTCAATTCGAATATATAAAATCCCAGGATTTCATCCACGGCTGTAAATAGTCAAATCTAATCCTTGAATACGCCTCGTTATACTTCATCACCCTATAAGATCCGTGTAAACCCAAAACCTTTAGACCTTTAAACCTTCAACTTTAAACCTCATAAATCGTTTCTTAAATTCTACATTTGAGTTTTTACTTACGATTCTTAAAAGCATCCAACCCGCATTGCAACCAATCAGCAAACTCATCAGGATCAGGTGTATATCCTTTAGTCCTGGTCAACGCTCTTTCATCTGTGCTTAAAATCGCATATTGAGGTTGCGTCGTTGCATGAAAATTCTCAATCTGGAAATTTGTCCATCGGTCACCAACTGTTACAATTGATTCTTTTTTGCCGGCAGATGTAGTAAATATTATCTGCTCACTCACTGGAAGGTTCCTGCTTTCGTCAACATATAAGGAGACAACCACGTAATTCTTTCGCATGAGACTATCTACCAAAGGATCGGTCCATACGGCTTCTTCCATGCGCCGGCAATTTACACAAGCCCACCCGGTAAAATCTATCAGGATCGGTTTGTTCTCCGCCCGGGCCCGTTTCAACGCTTCTTCATAATCACGCAGGGGTTCAAAGCCCCGCTTGCAATTGACAGGGTCTTTATAAACACTATAACACAAAGGAGGGGGAAAGCCGCTAATAAGGTGAAGATTCGCCCACCTGGTATTGGTAATTCCTGGAATCATATATAATGTAGCCAATGTAAAAATTGCTATAAACCCGATCCTTGCCTTTGAAAACTTTTTTACGGGAGAATCATGCGGGAACCGGATTTTACCAAGCAGGTATAAAACGATGGCAATACCAATAAGACTCCAGATACCCATAAATATCTCTCTCTTTATGAAACCCCATTGTTTTACAAGATCTGCATTGGAAAGAAATTTAACAGCCATAGCCACCTCCAGGAAACCCAATACGACTTTTACGGAATTTAACCATCCGCCTGATTTCGGCATCGCCTGGAGCCAATTGGGAAAAACCGCAAAGATTGCAAATGGTAAAGCAAGGCCCAACCCAAATCCACCCATGCCAAATGAAAGTTCAAGTGGTCCGCCATTGCTGCTGATAGCACCCACCAGCAATGAACCCAGGATTGGGCCGGTACACGAAAAAGAAACAATGGCCAGCGTAAATGCCATAAAAAAAATACCTCCAATGCTGCCTAAACCAGATCGTGCATCGGCCTTGCTTGCCAGTCCGCCGGGAAGAGTGATCTCAAAAAAACCAAAAAAGGAAATCGCAAATAAAATGAAGATGACAAAAAAGAAAAGATTCAGCCATACATTGGTCGAAATATTGTTCAGTACCTGCGGAGAGGCATTAAACAGATGGAAAGGAACACTTAGAAGAACATAGATCAGGAAAATAAAAAAACCATACATCACTGCATTGAAAACACCTTTCTTCCTGCTTTGACCGCGCCGGGTAAAGAAAGAGACCGTCAGTGGTATCATGGGAAACACACAAGGTGTAAGCAGCGCAATAAATCCACCGATCAATCCCAGCAAAAAGATACCCCATAAACTTTTGCCCTGGAAATCATCATCGCCGCAGTTGTTTACCGGGTTCTGTATGTCGATTGATGAAATTTTCGTTCTGAGGCTGGACGCAATGCCTCCCTCCAACGCCACAGAAAAAGAAAACTCGGTATTGGGGTAATAAAAATCAGGCTCTTTTCCATAGGTATATAAAAGTTTTCCCTGCAATTGTGCCGGCACGCTGTCTTTGTCCTTAAAATAAACCTTTGCGGTCCATATTGCCCCGGAGTCATATCCTTTGACTACGTTAAAAAGGGTATTTGTAAAGATTTTTGTTTTGATTGTTTCTGAAAATTTGCCGGATGTTATACTGGAGTCTTTAAATTCTAAAGTAGTAGTTGCGTCCAGGTCGGGGACTAATTGCTCCGGAGAAAACAGTAACCAATTGCCAACGGGTTGAGTGGAAAAAAAAAGCTCATAAACACCGTCACTGATTTTTTTAGACGTGACTTTCCACGGAAAAATCGAGAGGCTATCCTGTGCAAAAAGATGAATATTGAAAAGGAATATTCCGCAGATAAAAGCAATTGGTCGTAAATAGTTCTTCATCATTTATCCTATTCAACAACAAACGAGTTCATGAAAGAACCCGTTATGAATATCTAAAGATATTTCATCTTATTTTATAAAGCAATGCTAAAACTCACCGTTTTTGGAGGCAGGCATTTTTCATCATTACAGGTTTGGAACCTGACCGTGCCACTGACCTTTGTTTTGGCACTAGCTTTCATCTTGATCATTTGCACAAACTCGACTTTTGATGAGTATTGATTTGCTGATAAGTCTAATTTGGCATCATGAAATTTCTCCAGCTTACCTTCCTCCTTGAGATTGCCATCCAGCTTTAAGAGGGCATTCTTATTAAATGTGATTTTTGTTGGCTCGGCCACCGCATCCTCAGGTTGACTCTGTGAAAATACATGCCAACCTGACTGGACGATTGCCGTTATACGAACTTCATACATTTTATCCGATACTTTCTTAGCAGAATAACTCCAGCTGACAGGATTGGGCTGGGCTTTTACCCCCAGGCAAATGGCAAGAACTAATACAATGGCTAGTAGCTTTTTCAATGTCACAGTTTTAATAACAAATGTAAATAATCCGTTTCTTGAATTTGCCTGGAAAAAGACAAAAAGATGCTAAATAGTAGACCGGTTTATTGGCTGACCAGTTGCTCCGCCATCAATAAATTCTTAATGATAGCGATCCCGTCCGTATTGCCCAGGATGATCGAACAGGCCCGCTCAGGGTGCGGCATCATTCCGACCACATTTCGCTTTTTATTGCAAATTCCCGCAATACTCCTGATCGAACCATTTGGGTTGGCAGCTGCGTTGATTTTTCCGTTTTCATCGCAATAGCGGAAAATTACCTGGCCATTTGCTTCTAGTTCATCCAGTGTTTTTTCATCGGCATAGTAGCGACCCTCCCCATGTGCGACAGGTATCTTAAAAACATTATCTTCCTGGTCGCCTATATAAACATTTTTACTGACAAAATGCTGATTGGCGTTTCGTAACAATACCCCGGGAAGTAATCCGGATTCACACAGTATCTGAAAACCATTGCAAACTCCCAATACTTTTCCGCCGGCATTGGCAAATTCAATCACACTCTGCATCATGGGACTAAACCTGGCAATAGCCCCGCAGCGGAGGTAATCACCAAAAGAAAAACCACCGGGTAAGATGATACAATCTTCCGTATTAAAGCGGCTAAGATCCTTATCCTTGTGCCAAAGCATGATTACTTCCTGGTGCATATCATGCGTGAGTGCATCATACATATCCCTGTCACAATTAGATCCCGGAAATACCACAACACCAAACTTCATAATTTTAAATTAAGTGTAAAGATACAGAGAGAAATGCTGCCCGTTACCGGTTTCATATCCACAGGTCAGCCGTTGAAACGACCCAGCTTTCCTTCTTTTTTTTCCTGTTCTTACAGGGGCACCTGCCATCCCGGTCCAAAATATTGATAAGCGATTACAAAAGCTGTCGTCATCCAGAATAAAAGAAGAGAGAACCATCGCCATGTAGAATAAAGATAAGTGCATGCGTGAAAAGCGGCCATTGGAACCATTGCCATTACCCAATTCTCAAAAGTGTCATTTGTATTGACAAAGGGTAGTAATAAAGCAGTGAGTAAATACAGGAGTAAGAGGCTCCATCCTTTCCTGACATTTATTAACATTCGCCGCAGGTTATCCTGGACATAATATCCACCCGCCAGGAACGGTACCATCAGCAGGAAGACACTGGCGGCTAACCAGGCCGTTTGTTCCAAAGAAGGGACACCGATGCTCAGATGTGGCAGAAATGCCTGCCAGCTCCATTTCCCTTTTATGAAAATATAAATAGCATAAAAATAAAATGGCGTTGTAATACCGAGGATACATAATACCCATTCATTCAGACGAAAGGGACGCATTACAGCAAGCGCCAGCAATATCCAGATAACAAACGTCAGCGAAGAAACAAACAGGAAGCCGGCTATTCCCAATGCAAGACCGATATTAAAGATGGTGCCTTTTGCATTAGGTTGGTTATATATACGGAACAGCCCCGATAATATCAAAAGCAAAATACTGTTGATCAGCAACGGGGCCGAAAAATAGTTCCATTCGGGTAACAGGGAAGTGACCAGCATATACGCCATGCCCGGCAGATAGTTTGGACGATTCATCATCCGTTGGTTATTGATGAAGTTCGTCAATACAATCGCCTGGAGATATAGTAAACCAAAAGCGAGAAATGAATACATCAGGGGATAACTACGGCCGGTTGATTCCAGGGACCCTAATATCGCATCAAAAAGCTCTCCGTCAGCCGCACGGCTGACAGGTACATGCGGGTGCAGGAACATAGGCAACTTGATCAATGTACCAAACACAAGCAGCAACAGGATGTTGGCCGGGTTTTTTTGTTTAAATACTCCGATCACGGGTAATGGATGTTAGCTCGGGTTTAATTATAGTCAATTTTTGCAAAGCAAATAAAATTTCTATATAAACAAGGAACGATTATTTGGCGGGCACTGACCTGTTTGGCATATTTAATCATAAACTCGTATCCTTTGTCGAGGTTCCTAAAGGTGGGGTTGTGATTTACTCTTCCATCGGGATAAATACTGAAATCGTTTAAAAGCTGAACCCGTTTCTCGAGGATATTAAAAAGCACATGCACTTGCTCGCCTGTGTTCATGACTTTGTAAGAGATAAGGTCATCCGACTGGTCATCGAATTGCTCCTTGGTGATCACATTTGACCATTCCAACTTGCCAGTCTTATCGAATGCCGTCACTACTATATTATCGGCCTGGTAACGCACATTCCCCGCGTCACTCCACCTGGATCCCCAGTAGTTGCTGTAATAGGGAGAATAGTAATAATAATCCAGGGAACGCGTCGAGTAGGGAGAGCCATATAAATAATTCCACCTGTTCCAGGCTGAACCGCGTGAAGTTGTATAAAAAGCTTCGCTCCCGATAATAAACCCACCATCCCTGCGCGTAACGATATTGCGAATGAAATAATCGTTGAAAGCTGTGCGGGTACCGGAGTTGCCTTTAGCTTCATGCCGCAGTTCATCGCTGAAGGTAATCGTGTCTTCGATGACCGTCTGACCAGTTTGCTTGTCCCAGACATAAAAATAATAGCCATCCGTATTGCCGCGTCTTTGCTTATAAAAAAACGAAGTAAGGAAATACCTTTTATTATAATTGTCGGGCTTAATACGTATCTCGTCGAGATAGGTTTTTTCCAGGTTGAGCCTGTGAAATGCAAACGTGTCTGCTTGCGCATATTTTATTACGAAAGCTGCTTCCCCGATACTTTCGCTATTGACCCTGTTGAATTTTGTAAACACAAGATCCCCTTCATTATCCAGTTGAAATTCGTTAAGATAATCGTCGCCGCGGTCCTCCATTGCCATTGCCATCCGGCTTTTCTTTAATAAACTTAGCTGGGCATCCATCAGCAGTGTCGTGATCATAAAATTTCGCCTGTTCTTACTGTTGATCTTGAAAACAATGATCTTACTTTTATCTTCGCTTGACAGAACGGTATATATCTTATTATTGGCGGCAAACCCGAGATGGGTAGTATCCAATTGCATAACATCCCCGATCTTCCCGCCGTTACCATCAATCTTTACGGCGTTGCAATAAATAATACTTTTTTTCTGGTACTCGTAGATCATATAACAAAAATCGCCATAAGCAAAAAAATCAACATTGATCATTTTATCGTTGGCCGGAACATAATCCAGCTCCACTTTCGCCAACTGTTGCATGTTGTTGTCAAAAACAGTGATCCAATTCTTATTGCGGATATTTTTATAGATCAAAAAATTGCCGCCGATCTTGCCGGCAATTTCAAAATTTAACCTGCGTGTATCATCTTTATCATAATCGCTATAGACTATTTTTTGTGCGGGTGCAGACATTCCGGCGATCAAACAGAGAACTACTAAAATCCAGTTTCCACGGATCATAATATTGTGATTTTTTGCTAATTAAAGTTACAAGTTGCCTGCCAAAAGCTGCAACTTTTGTTTGGGCGATGCCCAAACAGGTATTATTACATGAACAACGCAAAAAAAACGAAAAAAGTTGCATGCAGTTTTTCCAATCATCCAGCAGCTACTTCAATTTCTCTGAATTGCCCCTATAAAAACATCCCCGAACCGACTTGCTGCAAAGTTTTAACAAGGTGTTCGTCGTAATTGAATTTTGCCTATACCTTTGCATGCGTTTCCTGACAAAGGAATCTGTACCGGAATTAAACGACAAGATCAGAAAGTGAAAATACCGACCAATAGAGTTACAGCCGCAGGATTGATAATTGCACTTGGAATTATTTACGGAGATATTGGAACTTCGCCCTTATATGTTTTCAATGCGATCATTGGCGGAAGAACAGTGACTGAAGAGTTGATTCTTGGATCCCTCTCGTGTATCATCTGGACACTTACTTTACAAACAACCATCAAATATGTGATCCTGATACTCCGGGCCGATAACCGGGGGGAAGGCGGCACATTCGCATTGTATGCATTGGTACGAAGACGAAAAAAATGGTTGGTATTACCGGCGATGATCGGAGGAGCGGCATTGCTTGCCGATGGTATCATCACTCCGCCAATCTCCATTACTTCTGCGGTTGAAGGATTGAAGGAGCTTCCCATTCTGCGTGCCCTGGAAACAGACACCGTGGTGATCATTGTGCTGATCATTTTGGCTATGTTCTTTTTTCTCCAGCAATTTGGTACCGCTTCAATCGGTAAATTATTCGGACCGATAATGTTTATCTGGTTTACCATGCTCGCCGTATTGGGTGCCGTTCACGTGTTCGATGACCTTGAAATATTCAAAGCCCTGAGTCCCTACTATGCCATTCAGTTCTTAAAGAGTTATCCCGGTGCCTTCTGGTTGCTTGGCGCCGTGTTTCTTTGTACAACCGGAGCCGAAGCCTTATACAGTGACCTGGGTCATTGTGGCCGGGATAATATCCGTAGCTCCTGGATATATGTGAAAACTTGCCTGCTTATTAATTATTTCGGACAGGGAGCTTTTCTCCTGGCAAATCGCACGGGGCTTGAGGTCACTGAAGAAACGAAGATGTCCATGGGAATTAATGCTTTTTATGACCTGATGCCCGAATGGTTTATTATTCCGGGAGTTGTGATTGCCACAACAGCAGCGATAATTGCCAGCCAGGCCATGATTTCGGGTGCCTATACGTTGATCAGCGAAGCTATGCGGTTAAACCTGTGGCCCAAAGTCAAGATTCGCTATCCATCGGAAGAAAAGGGCCAGCTTTTTATACCCGCCATCAATGTATTAATGTTCCTGGGCTGCTGTGGTATTGTTCTTTACTTCCGCAAATCATCCAATATGGAAAGTGCCTATGGCCTTGCCATCATTGTCACTATGCTGATGACGACGATCTTGTTTGCCAACTACCTGGTGCTACAGCGGGTAAAATCAATTTGGATATATATCTTCCTGACGGCCTATTTCATCGTGGAGACAGGTTATTTTGTCGCGTTGATGAATAAATTCGTTCACGGTGGTTATATTACATTGATCGTCGGTGGGGTTATGTTCATTGTCATGTATGTATGGTACCGTGCAAGAAAGATCAAGAATCGGTACGTAGAATTTGTCCGGATGGAGCATTACATTCCTAAAATACAGGAATTAAGCAACGACAGAGGTGTGGCCAAATATGCGACTCATCTTGTTTACCTGACCAGCGCCAACAACCCCAAAGAAATTGAGCATAAGATCATTTATTCGATTCTGAATAAGAAACCAAAGCGTGCTGATATTTATTGGTTCGTTCATGTAGATACCCTTGACGATCCGTATACCTGCGAGTATAAAGTAGAACACATTATTCCAAACGACATCATCCGTGTCGATTTCAGACTGGGATTCCGCATGGAGCCCCGAATCAATTTAATGTTCAGAAAGGTCGTTGAAGATCTTGTAGCCAATAAAGAAGTAAATATCATTAGCCGGTATGAAAGCCTTGCCAGCAGCAATACGGTAGGTGATTTCCAGTTCATGGTCATGGAAAAATACCTGAGCCAGGATAACGAGCTGCCATTTACCGAACGAGTGGTTATGAAATTACATTTCTGGCTGAAGGAACA
>JANWHX010000201.1 GCA_025450235.1 Chitinophagaceae bacterium
ACTACTTCATAACCTTGATTATGAAGCATTAATGCGGTAACGGTACTATCGATCCCGCCACTCATGGCCACTAAAACTTTACCTTTCTTGCTCACGAAATTTAGAAAATTGAGAACTGCAAATATACGCCGAATATCGCTTTTGGTGACCCGCAAATCATAGTAATAATTGTGTGATGCTGGCTACCGTAACAAAGCGTCGCTCTCCTCGTTGCGGCGTTTTGCTGTTATTCTTTAAAATGGTAGTTTTTTTACGACTCAGCTCTTTATATAATTTTCTGTGACTTCCATTTCGCCATCTTCTACTTTAACTGTCAGCCAGGAAGTTTTATCCTGCATTTTTACGAAATAAGCAATTTTGCGATTAATAGTGATTTCATTTACGTGATAAATGCTGAAATCATAATAGTTACTTTTTACTAAATGACGGATTTCAAATGGAAGCCTGTCTTCCTTGTAGCTGCGGTGCGTCCACAGGCGAACCCCTTTTTTATTATAGGCAATTTTTATTTTTATTTCATTTTGCGTAAAATAAACGATAAACCCATCGTTCAATTTAAACCACCGTTCGCCAGATACATTTTCATATTGGCTCATGAAATCTCTTACTGCTCTTGTATTTATTTCATTACTACGGATGGTGGAAGACGAATCATAGACTTCATCAGAATCCCAGGTGTACTCGCTAACCGGGGGCATTGGCTGAGGAGCATTGTCCGGATTTTGAGAATGGGAAGTATTGATTATCGTGAGAGCTAGTAAGGCCGTCGCAAAATATGCGGGAAATGTCTGTTCCATAACTGCAAATTTTTTAGGAATGTTTTAATGTTGATTGTGAATCAAACATAAATCAGTAGAGACCGATGCGTTAGCGCCTCTGAGTAGCTGACAGGCTGAACGGGTAGTTGACAAAAAATTGTGAGATGAAAATAGCGGTAAAGCTATACGCTACGGAGTGATCATTCCTGCAGAAACAATTTTATCAGCGCTTCCTTACGGCTTCTCGAAACATTAACGGTGGAGCCATCACTCATAACAAGATAGCCTCCTTCCCCCCTGACATACTTCAATACTTCATTCAGGTTGACAAGATAGGAATGATGGACCCGGATGAATGAAGAAAAATCCTGCAGTTGTTCTTCTATCTCTCTCAAAGTCCGGCAGGCTGTAATCTTTTTTTTATTTTTAAGGAATAGATGAGTATAATTGTCATCTGCTTCACAGCGGATCAGTTCGTCGGCGGGAATTAATTCAAACCCTTCGGATGTAGGCACAGCCACTTTGTGGAAGCCACTTTCCCTGTGTTTTACCTTGTTCATCAGCATTTGAAACTGCTCGGCTGAAGGTAAATGTTTTTGTATTTGTGTTTTATGCACTGCCGCAACCAATTCTTTGGGATCAATCGGCTTCAGCAAATAATCTAATGCACTGAACCGGATCGCCTTTATCGCATATTGATCATAGCTCGTTGTGAAAATAATAGCAAATGAAATTTCCGTAAACTGCTCCAACAATTCAAATCCATTCATTGCCGGCATTTCTATATCGAGAAATACAAGGTTTGGGTGATGTTTCCCGATTGCCATCAATCCCTGTTTAGCAGATACACAACGTTCCATTATATGTACTTCTGGACAATAATCGCTGAGGATCATACTCAGCGTATCCAGGCAATGGATCTCATCATCTATTAAAATTGCTTTGATCATAAATAACAGGTAGTTTAATAATGATTTCGGTACCCGCGGCACTTCCGTCCGTTGCCACAAGGTCGTTAATAGTTACTGCCGACCCGCCCGAACCCTGTCCTTGTATAGCGGCAATTCTTTCTGCGGTAATGCGTAATCCCATTGATTTATGGCGTGTCGCTGATTTGCTGGCCATGGCTGCCGCCTGTTTACGGCCA
The DNA here is from genome assembly GCA_025450235.1 of Chitinophagaceae bacterium. GTDB lineage: Bacteria > Bacteroidota > Bacteroidia > Chitinophagales > Chitinophagaceae > VBAT01. The sequence goes on from JANWHX010000201.1 coordinate 1,906, forward strand.
ATACCATCATCTGCGATCTTAAAAAACAACCAATCATCTTCCTGGCTTATCTCGATATCCAGCCGGCCCTTTTCTTCTTTGTGCATCAAGCCATGCCATATTGCATTCTCTGCATAAGGTTGAATGATAAGAGGAGGAACTTTCAACGCTGAAACATCCAGGTCTTTTGGAACTGATATTTTATAATCAAAGTGATGGTCAAACCGAAGGGCCTCGAGGTCCAGATATAATTGCATGGATTCGAGTTCACTTTCCAGAGGGATTAATGTGGCCTGTGAATTCTGCAGGATAAGCCGAACCAGTTTTGAAAACTTCGTAAGATATTCCGAAGCCTGCGCCCTGTTGTTTTGTAAAATAAAGCGATTGATTGAATTAAGAGAGTTGAAAATAAAATGCGGGTTCATTTGCGAACGGAGAGCCTGCATTTCCAGCTCAGACTTTTGTTGATGAAGTTCCGCCAACTGTTTTTCTTTTTCAGAACGCTCGAGCCGTAATCGGAATTTTTGTTTCAGCCATTGACGAATGATGCTATAAATAATAACCAGCATGCAAAAACCTGCCCCGATCCTAAACCACCAGGTATTCCAGAATGCCGGGCTAATTGTGATCATTATTATTTTTTCGGGGCCATTGAATTCATTTCCTGCATTTGAAGCTTGCAGTATTAGTTTATAGCGTCCGGGAACCAAACCATCGTACCGGATTGTATAGTATTGCGGTGCATATTCCCATTCTGCCCTCTTTCCATTTCTTTCGAGTTTAAATCTTAGATGGCCATTACCACGGGAATAATGGTCAACGATGCCGGTTTCAATGCTGATCGTGTTTTGATCATAATGAAGTGACAATTCTTCAGTGGTATTTATTCCTGCATCCAGGGGAAATGGTTTTTGGTTGACCGCTAAACCACGCAAGTAAGCAGAAGCACTATTTACAGATGAATATTTTTCAGGCTGTATCTGATCCAAACCCCCGGCCCCTTTGATAAGATCGCGTCCTCCAAAATATAAATTTCCAAATCTGTCTTTAGCACCCGGACTGATCCCTTCAAAGTATTGCTTTTGATATCCATCGGTTTCCGACATAATGGTGAAGATGCTGGTAGCCGGGTTAAGTCGTACGATCTGTTGCAGATCATTTATCATCCATATATTGCCTGCATTATCCGTTTGCATATTTATGATCCCTCCATTATAGGGATCCTCCAGCCTGTAAGTTTTAATCATTCGGAATTCTTTGTCGTAATGTGTCAACTCATACCTTAGGCTAACCCAGTGAGTTTGATCGTTTTCATTATATAACAAGCATCTCCATTCCAGGCTGTCAAGCAGATGAGGTATTTTCGTCCACCGTTCATTTATGTTTTCATAAGTGAAATTGGGAGGCAGACTTCCATACCTGTCAACGTTTTTCAGAAAAAGAAAACGATTCTCTTTAATTACCATTCTGCCAAACTTCTTTTTGAAAGGGATCACGAGATCTGCAAACAGGCTCCCGGCTTTAACTTCAAATAAACCAAATTTCTCAATGGATATCAGCAGGCCGTTTTTGTAAGGTTGAGTAAGGTAGGAGTTGATCCTTACCGTGTCAATATGCTTAGCCCCATCCCTGAACACAATGGGTTGGCATCGCCTCGTTTTGATATCCATTTCATAGATGGTTGTTTCATAAACCTTACGCATGTCTCCAACATTGAGCCAGGCTTTGTCGTGAATAGTGTCTATATGTAAGGGCTTAATTGAATTTCCCCTCATACCAGGTAAATCCTTTTCGCGAAGTACTTCAAACCTGTTAATCAGGGGATCAAAAATATTCAGGCCATCGTTGGTTCCTATCCAAACCTTGCCATCGGCAGCCGGAATGATGGTGTGTATAAAATTATTGCTTAATGAATCCGGGTTTTTGGGGTTCGCTGTGAAGCGCTTAACAGGCGGGTCAAAGGGCAACAATTCATGCACTCCCCGCTGAATGTAATACGAAGTCCATACAATTCCATCCGGGTCACAGTAAATATGAAGGATGCCATACCCTAATTCATATTGCAAACGGGGGTCTGAAAAAAGTTGCCGGCCGCGATCTGTTTCCGGGTCATAAATAACTATCCCCCTCGGATAGGTGGCCATCCAGATCTTTCCATCACTATCGATATCTATTCCGACAAAGTCACGGTAGTCTTTCAATTTGATGAAGTCATTCAATGCATCCGTTTGACGAAATTTCTTTTCGGTAAGGGAAAATTCCATAAGACCGTCACCGCTATTGATCCAAATGGAATTTCTTTTACTGTCAAATCGCATAGCTTCCGCATAATGTCGGTGACCGGATACATTCTTGTGACAGGGCCAGGCATAGTGTTGCCGTTTACCATCGTCCAATGAAATCTGTAACAATCCCCCGGGTTCATTTTGAAAAAACCTTCCTGCCAACATCCATATACAATTTGCTACTGAATCAACGATAGCATAACTAACCGCCGGATAGTTCCTTTGTACCACATCTGAATCTGTAAGTGTAACAATGATCTTTTTTTTAAGCGAGTAAATGTTATAAGCGACGATCCGGGTACCGGATTCCAAACAATATACATCGTTATGCGTACACCAGAACGGCACGATTGATCTGTTGGGATTAAGAGGATCAGCAGCGGTAACGAAGTTGGTAAAAGTATCAGCATTTATATCATACCTTGACAGACCTTTCGCGGTCCCGATCCAGATATTATGAAGACTGTCTTCTTTTAAAGCCGGTATACTCCCGGAATTTATAGCACCAGGTTTACGCGGATCAGGAATATATTTTTTAAAACTTGCACCATCAAAGCGACAGAGTTCGCCCTCTGCACTTCCAATCCACAAAAACCCCTTTACATCTTTTATCATCACATTGTTTGCGTCAGAAGGCAATCCATTCTCCACACTCCAATGAACCGCACGGTATTGGTCTGCTTTTTTCCCCGTTGGCTGTGCCAAGGAAAAGGACGGATAGGAGCAAACGAGGAGTAAGATTGATATTTTTTTTGAAAGCCGCATGCTATGTTCGCTCTTATGAATGTCAATAGTAATCTATGACAAAATACGTTAGTATCCTGGTTGCCTGGTTGTCAATTACCTTCAAAGTTCCTGTTTTTAATAATGTTTTTGGAGTGGATTGAGTAATTGGCAGTTTGGAAGGGTAGGTTGTGAGACTGTATAGGTAAGTTACAAAAGGCATCCGGATTCTAATAGTTTTGGATAAATAAAAAAAACCATCGCCGTCGCAATGGTTTCACATCTTTGACCCGGTGTTATTATTTCTGCGGTTCAGTATACTCGGTTATCAATTCGATCTCTCCCTCCAGCACTTTAATTGTTTTCCAGGAATTCTTGTATTTTAAATTCACGCCATAAGCGATCGTATTATTCCGGCTAATTTCTGTGATATGGTAAATGTCAAAACCATA
>JANWHX010000202.1 GCA_025450235.1 Chitinophagaceae bacterium
CTAGATGCTGGATACTTGATACTAGATACTGGATACTGGATGCGCCGGAGTGGATTCGACAGTTGGAACATAGGTTGTAGCATGTAGCGGCCAGCATCCAGTTTCCAGCATCTCGTAGTAACTTTGCGATATGAAGATCGCATTAGCCCAGCAGAATTATCATATCGGCAATTTTGAAGATAACACACGCAAGATCATTGAGGGCATCAATTGGGCAAAGGAACAGAAGGCGGACCTTGTGGTTTTTTCCGAATTATGTGTTTGCGGCTATCCTCCGCGTGACTTCCTTGAGTTCAATGATTTCATTAATAAATGTTATGAGTCGATTGACATCATTAAGCAGCACGCAGATTCAATAGGAGTCCTGGTTGGGAGTCCATCCCGCAATCCGCAGAAAGAAGGCAAGGACCTTTTCAATGCTGTTTTCCTTTTACATGAAAAAGAAATAAAATCGGAGATACACAAAACGCTTCTTCCAAATTATGATGTGTTCGATGAGTACCGGTATTTTGAACCGGCTTATGATTGGAAGGTAATGGAGTTTAAAGGCAATAAACTGGCAGTGACGATTTGCGAAGATATCTGGAATATGGGGGATAATCTTTTGTACCGTATCACGCCAATGGAAAAGCTGATGCCATTTAAGCCCGATGTAATGATCAATCTTTCTGCATCGCCATACAACTATGCACAGGATATCGTAAGAAACAGCATTGTAAAAGCACATACCGTTAAATACAAATTGCCAATGCTGTATTGCAACACAATTGGTTCGCAAACTGAAATCGTTTTCGATGGTGGAAGTTTGGTATATGATATTAATGGCAACAAGGTAAAGGAGATGAAATACTTCCAGGAAGATTACCAGGTTTTCGAGCTTGAAACTCTTTCCAAAAAATCAGGGCCTTCGAAACCGCCATCCTTACCTGGGGATGCAGGCGTCTATTTCTATTCAGCCATGGATGTAGGACAGGACGTAAACACGCTGGACTACCTGGCGGATAAGAAAAACATTGAGGAAATATATCATGCCATTGTCCTGGGTATAAGAGACTATTTCAGAAAAATGGGTTTCAGTAAAGCGATACTTGGTTCTTCAGGCGGTATTGACAGCGCGGTAACACAGGCGTTGGCTGTTGAAGCATTAGGCAAAGAAAATGTAAGGGCTATATTAATGCCTTCCCAGTATTCCTCATCGCATTCTGTAAGTGATGCGGAACTATTGAGTAAGAATCTTGGAAATCCTTATGACATTATTCCGATAAAGAACATTTATGAAAGTTTTCTTACAATGTTAAAGCCGGTGTTTAAAGACCTCCCTTTTGGAATTGCTGAAGAAAATATTCAAAGTCGCACAAGAGGAAACCTGCTGATGGCCCTGGCCAATAAATTCGGCTACATATTATTAAATACATCTAATAAAAGTGAACTGGCTACCGGTTATGGAACTTTATACGGCGATATGGCCGGCGGTCTTGGAGTATTGGGAGATCTTTATAAAACGCAAATCTATGCGCTGGCAAAGTTTATGAATGAAAATAAAAAGATTATTCCCGGCGACATCATCACGAAAGCACCATCTGCGGAGCTTAAGCCCAATCAGAAAGACAGCGACAGCCTGCCGGAGTACGATATTCTCGACAGGATATTGTACCAGTACATTGAGCTGAGGCAAGGGCCGGCGGAGATCATTGCAAAAGGCTATGATGCTGGCTTAGTAGCCCGGACCCTGAAACTGGTTAATACCAACGAATACAAAAGAAATCAGTTCTGCCCGATCATCAGGGTCAGTTGCAAAGCCTTTGGCATAGGCAGAAGGCTCCCTATCGTTGGCAAATATCTTTCTTAGTGTTTAAAGGTAACCGTTACTGTAGTCGGTGGATTGGGAGCTACCGTCATCACCTGCGATACAACAAGGTTAGTCCCATCCAGAGAAACGAGTGTAAAATCACTTGACCCACCTGTGAATATCGGGGCACTAAGATGAAGTACGGTTTCATTGGTTTGAAAGCTCCAGGTATATGATCCAGCATAAGACGTAGGTGAGCAAACATTGGCAGATTCATCAAGTGTCATATTCCCGGCCGATGTAAAGGTTGCAATATTATCTTTAAAACATGCGTTTACCTGACCTGAGATATCAAAGCCACTGGCCATTGCTTTCTCAAATTTCCAGGGACTCTGGGAAATTATTTGGGTTTTTGTAGGTGCTGGCGGAGGGGCGTCTTCTTTGTCGCAGCCTGTCATAAATAAGAAGCCGGCTGCAATGAATAACGAGAGGGGAAGAAATAGTTTTTTCATATTACTGGATTATGTGTCTCAAAAATAATGAATCTTTACCAGCCGTAATAGGGTACAAATACCCTGCCTGGCTTAGTATTTTTAACCAAATAAGACATCGGCAAATTATTTGCTAACCGCTTAGTTCGTATTTTGCGCAAATAAATTAATCCCATGCTAAAAACCGCAGAAGATATCCGTCAGCTTAATGAACGTATCAGCTATGCCGGGCAGTTTGTAGACAAATTGAGAGAGGAAGTGGGACATGTAATTGTGGGGCAAAGCCATATGCTCGACCGCCTTATGATCGGCCTTTTAAGTAATGGCCACGTTTTATTGGAAGGAGTTCCCGGTCTCGCAAAGACACTTGCCATTAAATCGCTTGCACAAGCCATTCACGCGCAGTTCAGCCGCATTCAATTTACACCTGATCTTCTTCCCGCCGATGTGATCGGTACAATGATATACAACCAGCAGAGAAATGAGTTTGTCGTTCGCAGGGGTCCCATCTTTGCCAACTTCATATTAGCCGATGAAATAAACAGGGCACCAGCCAAAGTACAATCAGCTTTATTGGAAGCAATGCAGGAACGACAAGTCACCATTGGTGATACCACGTATAAACTGGAAGAGCCATTTTTGGTTTTGGCCACTCAAAATCCATTGGAACAGGAAGGAACATATCCACTACCCGAAGCACAAGTGGACCGTTTTATCATGAAGGTCGTGGTAAACTATCCCAAGATGCAAGAAGAGCAACAAATCATCCGGCAAAATGTGCAGGGAATGAGTTTTGCCACGGTTAAACAGGTTGTATCTGTACAGGAAGTATCAAATGCCAAAGACCTGGTGAGGCAAGTGTATATGGATGAAAAGATCGAGCAATACATTTTGGATATTGTTTTTGCCACAAGAAGTCCTGAAAAATATAAGCTGGAAAAGTTAAAGCCTCTTATTTCTTATGGTGCGTCACCAAGGGGAAGTATTAACCTGGCACTCGCGGCTAAATCGCAGGCATTCTTAAATAAAAGAGGCTTTGTGATCCCCGAAGATGTAAGAAGCATTTGCAATGACGTGTTAAGACACCGGATCGGATTAACATATGAGGCAGAGGCAGAAAACATAAACGTGGAAGGAGTGATAGAAGAGGTGTTAAAACAGATTAATGTTCCATAAGTCCCCTGCGCTGATGATAAGCCGGTAACCCATAACAAGAAACAGAATGTTGACCACATCGGAGATAATAAAAAAAGTTCGATTACTCGAAATCAAGAGCAAGAAGCTCACCAGTGATCTTTTTACGGGTGAGTACCACAGCGCTTTTAAGGGAAAAGGGATGTCATTCAAAGAAGTAAGAGAATATGCTGCAGGTGATGATATCCGTTTTATTGATTGGAACGTATCAGCGAGATTCGGTCATCCGTTCAGCAAGATATTTGAAGAAGAAAGAGAATTGACAGTAATGTTGCTGGTGGATATTAGTCCCAGCACTTTATTCGGAACGGTGTATGCGAGAAAGAGGGACCTTATTACGGAGATCGCGGCAGTAATAAGTTTTTCTGCGGTAAATAATGGCGATAAAATAGGAGTGATCTTTTATAGTAATAAGGTGGAAGCGTATATTCCACCCAAAAAAGGCAGGCAACATGCATTATACATTGTGCGTGAATTATTGAGCAAGGAGCCAAAAAGCAAAGGGACCCAGGTAAGTGCAGCGCTCCGATACTTTAACAATGCCACCCGGCAAAAAAGTATTGCGTTCATATTGAGCGATTTCCTGGATGCAAATTATGAATCGGCGCTACGTATCGCTGCCCGAAAACATGATGTGATTGGAATCAAACTCTATGATAAAATGGATATGGAATTGCCTGAAGCGGGTTTGATGCAGGTACATGATGCAGAAACAGGTGGTACGAAATGGGTGGACAGCAGTAATGAATTCGTTCGCCAGCAATATCTGCAGGAATTTTTCCGGGTAACGGAGTACAGCACACAAATCTTTAAAAAAGCGGGAAGCGAATTGCTTCACCTCCGTACTGATGAGGATTATGTCAAAGTGCTGCAGAAATTTTTTATAAGCCGCAACCGATGACCTGTCCGCCGCGGCGGATTACTTTTATCTTAATGAGCAGAAATGATTTTTATAAAGTTGTCTCTTTTTTATTTCTACTGCATGCAGTAATGCCCGCTGTTGGCCAGGGTAAGACCTCAGTCAAAGCCAGCGTCGACAAAAACAGGATCGTTATTGGCGAACGGATAAGACTTACATTAGAAGCGGATATCCCGGAGAACGAACCGATACGTTTCTTTATAGTAGATACAATACCTCATTTTGAACTGGACAAACAGCAGATCGATACCTCTTATACGAGCGAAGGCACCTTTCTAATACAGGTAATCAGTATCACGAGTTTTGACTCAGGGCATTGGGTCATTCCATCTCTTTCATTGGGAGAAAAAGTGGTCACAGATACAATTCCCATTGATGTCGTCTTTTCTCCCATGGACTCGACCCAGGGTTATCATGACATAAAAGACATTATTGACGTCAGTCCGGCTGAAGAAAAAAAGAAAACCTGGTTTTGGTACGCGATCGGTGGCGGAGCCTTATTGATTATTCTGCTGCTTATTTATTTGCTAAGGAAAAAGAAACCGGTCGTAGTTACAGCATCTCCCGTTATTAACCCGTACGAGGAAGCGATGGAACAACTCGATAAACTACAACAGCAGAAACCAGAACAAAAGCAATACTATTCGCGGCTGGTAGATATATTCAGATTTTATGTTTTCCGGAAAAAAGATATCCATTCGATGCAAAAGACCACGGATGATCTTGTAGTACAATTGAAAGGAATACCCATCAGCAAAGAACAGTTTGAAAGGTTATCACAGGCATTGCGATTAAGTGATTTTGTAAAGTTTGCCAAATATGTCCCATCGCCTGAAGATGACGGGAATGTATTTGAAACGATGCGGAAAGCTATCATCGAAATAGAACAGTTAAAATGATGCTATACGATTGGCTAAAAGAAATTTATTTTGCCCAGCCGCTGGTGTTCGCACAGTTTGCGTGGATACCGGTGCTTATATGGTGGCACATAACAAAATTCAACCGGAAGCAGGCAACGATCAGGGTGTCTACTTCGCAGGCTTTTACTGTTACGTCGGCCAAAACCCGGCTTCGACATTTGCCATTTATTTTAAGGTTGCTTTGTATTAGTTGTTTGATCCTGGCGCTCGCCCGTCCTCAAAAGAGAAACAACCAGCAACAAACACAGGGTGAGGGAATAGATATCATATTATGTTTGGATGTAAGCGGAAGTATGGGGTCAAGGGATATTTTGCCATCGCGTTTCGATGTAGCAAAGCAAGTAGCGGAACAGTTTATTCGCAGCCGCCCGGTCGACCGGATCGGGATCGTAATATTTTCAGGTGAGGCGTTTTCGCAGGTGCCGCTAACCACGGATAAAAACACGCTGATAACCCAGATTCGTGCATTGGAAGCCCGGCGCTATCTCGCCGACGGCACCGTTATCGGTGAAGGATTGGCTACAGCGGTAGATCGTTTGTCTGAAAGCAATTCGACAAGCAAGGTGATCATCTTATTGACAGATGGCAAAGAAGATCCGCCTGAAACAAGATTAATTGACCCATTGACGGCACTGGAGATCGCTAAATCAAAAGGAGTAAAGGTCTATACAATTGGGATGGGAGCAGGCCCCTCAGCCATTGTAGAGATAACTTCAAATAAGCCTGCAACAAAAAATCCAACCGTCGATTTCCTTGATGAAGAATTATTGCGCAGGATCGCTGAAGAAACGGGAGGTAAATATTTTCGGGCCAGGGATAAGGACGCCCTGGAAGGAATATACAACCAAATCGATAAATTGGAAAAATCCCGGATGGAGATCATGTCGTATAAAAGGTATGAAGAGCGTTTTCTTCCGTTTGTACTGGCTGCTCTTGCATTTCTTTTTATGGAAATGATCTTACGCTTTACGATCCTCAGGCGGTTTCCCTGACAAATGGGTATGGTATTCCCGGCGTTTACTTTTTCATAAATACTTTTTGCAGGTATGACAGACCTGCTGAAATTCGTGGTTTCATGAAAGCACATATTTATAAGTCGACCGGCAGCTGGTACACTGTTAAAGATGAATCAGGCAAATGGCATAATGCCAGGATGAAAGGGATATTTAAAATTGACGAGATCACCAGTACGAACCCGGTGGCAGTAGGAGATGTGGTGGAAATAGAAACAGAGAATGAAAATGAATCCACAGCTACAATTACGGAAATCGCCGGAAGGAGAAATTACATAAACCGGCAATCGCCCCGGTATAAGCACCAACATCATATTGTCGCAGCCAATCTTGACCAATCAATGCTGGTCGCTACATTAAAAGAACCAAGAACATCGCAGGGGTTTATTGACCGCTTCCTGGTAGCGTCTGAAATGTATCATGTGCCTTCCATTATCGTTTTCAACAAAGCCGACCTGTACAAAAAGAAAGAGCTGGAGAAATTTGAACAATGGAAAGGAATATATGAAGCAGCGGGGTACAAAGTTTTTTTAGTGAGTGCAAAGGATAACGAAGGAATAGAACAGGTAGAGGAAGAGTTGGTCAATAAAACGACGCTGATTAGTGGTCATAGCGGCGTAGGAAAATCTTCATTGCTCAATGTGATCTTGCCGAACCTGGATTTGAAGACAAAGAATATTAGTGGCTGGAGTGGCAAAGGCCAGCACACAACGACGTTTGCCGAGATGTTTGACCTGCCAAATGGTGGACGCCTCATAGATACCCCCGGCATGCGTGAATTTGGCCTGGTTGATATCGAAAAGCAGGAAGTTTCGCATTATTTTCCTGAAATGAAAAGACGGTTGAATGATTGCCAGTTCAATAACTGCCTTCATGTAAACGAACCAGGATGTGCCATAAAGGATGCCGTAGCTGATGGCGTGATTTCTGAGGACCGGTATGTGAGTTATGTAAATATCCTGGATTCGATTGGAGCGACGAGTTATTAAATGTACTAATCTGTTTAAATGACTATGCTGCTGCAGTCAGGACCCGAAAAGAAGTTTTTGATAATCAGTGAAATTGACTCCTGGATCGGCGTTGAAGGAGTATCGCGGGAAGGGGTTTTAGGCTATGTTCCTTTTATCCTGCTGGCCAAACAGTTTTGATTCAATAAGGGTAGCCAGCATCACAACGGCCGTGTTATCTTTCGTAACGGCTGCCTGGACCTTGGTTGGAAAAATTGAAATGCCGTTATAAATGCTATAGTGAAGCGTAAGGTTGTGTCCTTTGAATTTGAAATCCCAATTAATGGCGTCGAAATCGTCTTCTTTGTTGGTGAAACGTAAGCTGAAGCAATCGGTGAGAATATCGGCTACCTGGTAGAACTTTTTCAACCCCCCGTCATCGGCAATGACGGCTTCGGTGCATCCTAATGTGGTTCGTAGGGTAAGGCCCATAGTAAAAAATATTAATTAAGGTGTTTCTTTTTACTACAAGACACGGATCCGGAAAAATTCGCTGCACAATAACCAACTAACTTTTGAACTTTTTAGCTTTCCTTGCTGCTTTTTCTGCCGCCGGATCGCCGCTAACTAATTTTTCAGCCCCGACATTTTTTCCATTGGTCGGGCAACCCGAACCTTTCTTAAATAGGTTGCATGCGGTTGTCGACATTATCAAAAAGCTGAGAAACGTAATTACTAAAATTGGTTTTTTCATCGTTGTTTTTTCTATGTCTTTCCTAACGAAATTATACAATATTAATTGCCTGTGCCAGAGTAAAACTACTAGCCAGTTGACAGTCCACAGTCGTCAGTCTTCAGTCAGATCGTTCATTATCAAGGGGCGTTATTTGGACAGGTGCGACTGTCCACTGGCGACTGTTGACTGTCGACTGACTACCGGAACCAATCCGCATATTTCACGTAATTATTGGCTATCCGGTTGATCTCACCGCCGATCATTTCCTGTGGAATGTCTTTGACTTTTTTCGCCGGCACGCCGGCATAAATACTACCTGCTTCACAAACCGTATTTTCCAAAACCACTGCCCCCGCAGCAATGATCGTATTGCTATGCACAACAGCCATATCCATGACTATCGCTCCCATTCCCACAAGCACATTATCATGCAACGTACATCCATGGACGATCGCATTATGCCCAATCGAAACATTATTACCAATAGTTGTGCCGCAACGTTTGAAGGTGCAATGAATACACGCACCATCCTGGATATTTACCTTATTCCCGATCCGGATGAAATTGACATCCCCACGAACGACTGTATTAAACCAAATACTGCAATCATCACCCATGATCACATCGCCCACAACGGTAGCATTGGGAGCAATGAATGTGTTATTGCCAAATTGCGGATATTTATCTTCAACCGGGAGTATTACAGACATTAGTAAAGTGTTTAATTAACGAATAAGCCGAATAAGCCGAATGCTGAATGCCGAAGGCCGAATGCTGAATGCCGAAGGCCGAATGCTGAATGCCGAAGGCCGAAGGTTCAATGCAGAAAGCTTTTAGCATTGAGCATTCAGCCTTTAGCTTTCAGCCTCTAAATTAAAACGATATTTGTTGCAATGAACCAGCGGGAATTATTTTTAAAACATGTGGCTCAAACTTCCCCAACTCCATTGGGCCTTGAAATAGTAAAGGCGGAAGGAGTGAAGTTGTTTGATGCGAATGGCAAAGAATATATTGATCTCATCGGCGGTATCAGTGTTGCGAATATCGGTCACCGGCATCCCGGGGTCATTGCCGCAATACAAAAACAGTTAGATGCCTACCTGCACATCATGGTATATGGTGAATTCATCGAATCACCCCAGGTGAAATATGCCAAGCTGCTCAGCGATCATTTACCCGCATCATTAAATTCAGTTTTTTTCACTAACTCTGGTGCCGAGGCTGTTGAAGGAGCCATGAAATTAGCAAAACGGGTTACAAACAGAACGCAGATCATCAGTTTTAAGAATTCTTATCATGGGTCCACCCAGGGAGCATTGAGCATTATAGGCAGCGAATACTGGAGGAATGCTTTTCGTCCATTGTTGCCCGGCGTTTCACATGTGGAATACAATTCATTTGAGGCATTAAATTCAATCACCGAAGAGATCGCTTGTGTAGTCGCTGAGACAGTGCAAGCCGAAGCTGGAATAATTGTTCCGTCAAATCAATGGATGCAGGCATTAAGAAAGAAATGCAGCGAAACAGGGGCCTTGTTGATACTGGATGAAATACAGACCGGATTTGGAAGAACAGGAAAACTTTGGGGCTTTCAACATTTTGATATTGTTCCCGATATTTTGTTATTGGGAAAGGCGCTGGGTGGCGGAATGCCCCTTGGTGCTTTTATTGCGGACAGAAAAATGATGCAGGTATTGACGGCCGACCCTGTCCTCGGGCATATTACAACCTTCGGCGGTCATCCTGTTTCCTGCGCAGCGGGAATGGCGGCAATGACGGCTTTGTTTGATGAAGGAATATTGACTTTAGTCAAACAAAAGGCAGAATTGTTTAAATCATTACTGATTCATGTTAAGATAAAAGCGATCCGCTCATTTGGTTTGTGGCTGTCGCTTGAATTTGATTCCTTTGAAACCAACAAGAAGCTGATCGATACCTGCATCATACGGGGCATTCTGTGTGACTGGTTTTTGTTTGCTGCAAATTGTTTGCGCATTTCTCCTCCCCTTATTATTTCAGAAGAAGAGATAAGAAAAGCATCTTTCGTAATCCGGGAAATCCTGGATTAAGGCGCTAATAAACCTAAAACCTTTGCTCAATCATTGAATTTATTATCTTATCGTCATAAATTGATTTATGTTATTTACATTCATTAAACAAACCTCTCTTTTATGAAAAAGATTATTCTGCTCTTTACGGGACTATGGATATTAACAAATTCTTTTGCTGCCACTAAAGTCATTGATCCAGGTCTAAAAGCATCCGAAATATTTGTCCCGGTTGGCAAGACAGGCCAAAGAATTTCTTTATTGGACTTAACAGAGATTAGTATAAAAGAATTCGAAAAACTGAGAGGGTATGAATTGAGTTTTTTTGATCGGTTAAGGTTTAAGAAAACGCAAAGACAGCTGAGAAACCAAATTAATTTGGACGGCACTATTAGCAGCCGCCGACTTGAAAAATTTGCAAGACAGCAGGATGGTGAAAACAGTTTTCACCTTGGAGGTTTTCTTCTTGGACTTTTCCTTGGCCCGATTGGCGTGGCGATTTGTTATTTCACGAACGACGATTATAAGCGTGACCGTGTTCGATGGGCCTGGCGGGGCTTCCTGGCGATGCTTGTAATTGCCGTTGCAATAATAGGTGCGGCTGGTGGTTAATCAGCAGCTATTTGTCAGGCAATTATTTGCAGCACATGAATCCGACCGGAGAACAGATCAAGGTTCAAGTTCTATGATCACTTCGATCTCCACGGCCATACCAAATGGTAATGAAATCATACCGACCGCTGACCGGGCATGCTTTCCTTTATCTCCGAAAATTTCCACCATGAGATCGCTGTATCCATTTATCACCTTTGGCTGGTCTTTGAAGTCGTCGGCACAATTTACCATTCCCAGCACCTTTACGATGCGTTTTACTTTATTCAATGATCCGAGTTCGGCTCTGATAACCGACAAATGGTTAATGGCTGTCAAACGGGCTGCCGCATAGCCTTGTTCAATGGTCAAGTCTTTTCCCAGTTTGCCGGTAATATATGATCCATCCGGATTAGTAGGTCCTTTGCCTGCCAGGTAAAGTAAATTGCCAACTCTTACTGCATTGACATAGTTGGCAATGGGAGCTGAAGGCACTATCAATGTAATGCCTTTTTCTTTCAGTTTTGATTCCGCGTCCTGAGCCAAAACTGCTGCCGGCAGGAGGCAAGTGATAATAAGCATTAAAAAAATACTTTTCATATTAGAATGCTTTAAAAACATAGGCGGCCATCAATCCCCCGATCACCGGCCCGATCACAGGAATCAACGAATAACCCCAGTCACTGTCCCGTTTGTTTTTTATTGGTAAGATAAAATGAGCAATACGCGGGCCGAGATCTCTTGCAGGGTTTATGGCATAACCTGTAGGCCCTCCCAATGATAAACCAATCGCCAATACCAATAATCCAACGGGCAAAGCATCCAGCGCACCTAAGGTCTGTGCGGATTTGGACATCGATAATGCACCAAACACCAAAACAAATGTTCCGATAATTTCTGTAAGGAGATTAAATAATGGATTGCGGATGGCAGGTGCTGTGCAGAATACGGCCAGCTTCAGATCTTTATTATCCGTTTCATCAAAATGTTGTTTATAAGCCAGCCATACAATGATTGATCCGGCTATCGCCCCTGCAAATTGTGCTGCAATGTATGTACCGATCAATGATGTATCGAAGTCTCCAAATAAACCTAGTCCCAAAGTAACAGCCGGGTTAAGATGACCGCTTCCGCCAAAATGTGTGGAAACATATACGCCAATAAACACTGCCATTGCCCAGCCAAATGTTATAACGATCCACCCGGCGTTATTTCCTTTCGTTTTATTCAGGAGAACGTTTGCTACTACGCCATCGCCCATGACAATGAGTAATGCGGTACCGATAAATTCGCCGACGAATGGAGTCATAAGCAATCAGTTTTAATTGGGAAGATAATTGTTTGCTGTCAATTTGAAATTCTCAGTTTGCTCTTTTATCCAGCTGTCATCTTTATTCATTTCAGCCGCCATCAGCGATGAAACGACAGGAGCATGTTCTATCGCTGCTTTGGCATCCAATAAAAGACTCCTGGTTCTCCTGGCAAGAAAGTCCTCGGTGGTCATGCACATTTCCCGGCTCACCGATCTTTTTATTGCATCTTTTAGTTCATGGGACTTTAAATTGAATATATCAGGAGGCATAGCGGGTTGATCATTTCCAAATAACCTGAGCTGGGCTGTCATACAGGTTTTTTTCTCCCACTTATTTTTTTCAATAGCAAAATTCACCACATCTTCGGCCATTCTGCGATAAGTGGTCCATTTACCACCTGTTATAGTTATCAGGCCGGAATCGGCCAGACTAATTAAATGTTCTCTTGACAATGAGGCCGTTCTTTTACTGCTTTCTTTTACCAGCGGCCTCAGCCCGGCAAACATACTTCTGATGTCTGACCGGTCCGGGTCCTTACTTAAGTAGTGCCCAATATGTTTTAGTATAAAATCGACTTCTTCTTTCAATGGCCTGGGTTCGAGCAGTGATGCAACGTCTGTTGGTTTCATCGGAGTGTCGGTAGTTCCCAGTACAATTTTGTTATGCCAGGGTACGGCGAACAAAACACGGCCATCATCTGTCCGGGGTATCATTATTGCGGTATCACCCGGCAAGAATTCTTTATCAACTACTAAATGGATTCCCTGGCTGGTTGTAACAATCTGTCTATGCTTGGGATTATCCATGTTCATGACAATGTCTGTAAAAACTCCGGTCGCATTGATGACTACTTTACTTTTTACTTCATATTCGTTCCGGGTAAAAACATCTTTTACCCGGACGCCGCATACTTTTTTATTTGCTTTTAGAATTCCTGTTACCGGGAAATAATTCAATAAAACGCCATTATGCGAAGCAGCTGTTTGTGCAAGGTCAATCGCTAACCTGGCATCATCAAATTGTCCATCATGATAAACTATACCGCCGCGCAGCCCTTCCGGATCGAGAGTAGGAGCTAATTGTAATGTTTCCTCCCTGGATAAAAACTCTGACGGGCCCAACCCTAACTTGCCGGCCATCCAGTCATAGATCTTTAAACCAATTCCATAAAATGGACCTTCCCACCATTTATAATTAGGAACAATGAATTTTTGGTTATGTACTAAATGCGGAGCATTATTTATCAGCAGTCCTCTTTCCTTTAATGCTTCCAGCACCAGTTTGATGTTGCCCTGCTGCAAATACCTGACACCACCATGCACCAGCTTTGTACTTCTGGATGATGTGCCTTTGGCGAAATCGTGTTGATCGAATAAAATTGTTTTGAATCCTCTTGTCGTCGCGTCAACGGCTGTGCCTAACCCTGTTGCGCCACCACCAATGATACAAATGTCCCATTCGGGAGTGGATGTGAGCTGTTGTATCATTGTTTCTCGGTGCATCGATTATTGATTAATAATTATTAATTAATAATCACTAATTAGTTTTCATTTGCCCAGGCAATGCTAGCTTTCACCGCCCTCTGCCATCCTTTTAGCAATTCATTTCTTTTTTCTCCGTCCAACGAAGGAGTAAATGATTTATCTATCTGCCACTGATGTTGTATATCCTCTATATTTTTCCAATATCCGACAGCAAGACCGGCCAGGTATGCTGCACCTAATGCCGTCGTTTCAGTTATTTTTGGCCGCACCACTTTACAATTCAGAATATCACTCTGAAATTGCATCAGCTGGTTATTCACCGTGGCGCCTCCATCCACTCTTAATTCTTTTATCTGTATGCCTGAATCGGCTTCCATCGCTTTCAATACATCATACGTTTGATAAGCAATGCTATCCAATGCTGCCTTTGCAATATGGGCATTGCTGCTCCCCCTGGTCAATCCAAAGATCGATCCTCTTGCATAAGGATTCCAATGGGGTGCTCCAAGTCCTGCAAAAGCGGGAACAATATATACACCACCGGTATCGCTCACTTGTTGGGCCAGGGATTCCACTTCGGCAGATGTGCGGATGATCCTCAATCCATCTCTCAGCCATTGCACCACCGCGCCGGCAATAAAGACACTTCCTTCCAACGCGTATTCAACCTTGTCGTTTATCTTCCACGCAATTGTCGTCAACAAATTGTTTTTTGAGGCGATGGCTTTGTTTCCCGTATTCATCAACATAAAACAACCGGTGCCATAGGTATTCTTCACCATGCCCGGTTGCGTACACAATTGTCCGAATAAAGCCGCTTGCTGATCGCCGGCAATACCGGCAATAGGCATCCTTGAATCAGGGACAAAGCTTCCTGTCACACCATATACCTTACTCGACGGTTTTACATCAGGCAATAAACTTTTTGGAATATCAAATAATTTCAACAGCTCATCATCCCATTCGCAGGTATGAATGTTCAGGAGCATTGTTCTGGATGCGTTGGAGACATCCGTTATATGTATTTCGCCTCCTGATAACTTCCATGTCAACC
>JANWHX010000203.1 GCA_025450235.1 Chitinophagaceae bacterium
TATTTTGATGTCCAGTCTTTACCAAATTCGTTGTGAGATCTAAATCTCATTTCAATATTTGAGGTAAGGCCTTTATAATGTTTCTTGTATTTTTCAGAAAAGAGAACGTATACCGTAATTATTGATTTCATTTTTCTCAAACGTACGTGTACTAACGTTTAATTAAATGAGAAAATCCCCTGATGAAAGGGGATTTTTTAAGTAGCGGGATCGGGAAAATTATCTAACCAGATTGTTACTGATTTTCTGAGTTTTATGGGTTAAATACGCACATTTGCTGGTTAGCAATAATAGGATTTGCAGCCGGGATTTTGGTGTTTATGATTCAACTGCGATTTGCTGGTTAAATTACCCTAATTTCTACGGTTTAAATTGACTTTCGATGGATTGGATTGCTTTAATAAAAACTATTGCTCTTTGCCTCGTCTCTATTCTTATTGAAGCTTTATCCGCGACCAAAAAAGGAAGGATATGGTTTCAACAGTTAAAAAGGCCCAAATATTCTTTCTCCCTTCAAGTCTGGTATTTTGTCGGAGCGATATATTATATCATTTTCGGAATTATTGCTTATAGGCAATTTTCAGGCGATTCAAATATTTTTTCTGTGCCGATCATTCTATTGGCACTTGTAATGATACTAAACGGACTGGGCAATTTCATTATTTTTAAATACCGCTCACTAAAATGGTTTTATTTAATAATCTATCCATTCGGATTATTATTATTGGCATTGATCCTCGTGTTACTGCCCAACGATAAAATATCTGCTTTGTTAGCTTCTCTATATTTTCTTTGGTTGATATACGACCTTTATTATGGATACAATATGTGGAAGCTTAACCCCTGATATAATGCCACTATTCTCCGATCCTTTATGCTAGCTGACGAATATGTCCTCATCCCGTTCCCTATTCACCTGCAGCCGGCCCGAAAGAATTAATCTCAGCAAAAGAATATAGCTTCAGCTCTAGTTATTCTATGAGGTTTTTTTTAAGCTGAGGGAATTAGGAATATCAGTACGGTAGAAAACCCGGAGGTTAGAAACAACTCTATAAAGGCTAGTAAACATCAGAAAAATGAGACCAAAATTTCAATCCAAACAATCTGTTATCATCAATGCTCCAATTGAAAAAGTATGGGAATATAACCAAGACCTTTCAAAAATAGCCGACCATCATCCACGGGTAAACAAAGTTGATCTTATTTCGGGCAGGCAATTTCGGGAAGTTGGCGTGGAGTATCAATGTCACTTGAAAGACGGGAAGAATAGTTGCACAGAAAAGGGCATTGAAATTATTCCAATGGAAAAAATTGTGAAAGTCTTTTCATTCGACACAATGGGTCTGACAAAGTTGTTACCTGACTATGTTGTAGAATCGACCGTGAAAAAAACCGACGATATGACAACCAAAGTGAAGATTTCATATTTTTATACGAGCTCAAAATTTAAGGTCTGGATTGAAAATGAATAATAACAGAAGAAGGTTTTTAAGGCAATTAGGTACAGCTACCGGAGCGGGTTTGCTGGCAACTACCCCCATTGCTTCTTTTGCAAAAAAGATTGCAGAGCAAGAAAATATGGAAGACTTTGCTGATAAACCAATTACCATTTCTATTTTGCAAACTACAGATGTTCATTGCCAGATTCATCCGCATGATGAATTATTTTGGGAAAATGACAAAGTTGTGTTTCGTAAAACGGGCGGCTATGCCTATCTGACAACTATGTTTAAAAATCTAAAGAAGAAAAATCCCAATACATTTATCATTGATACCGGAGATATGTTTCAGGGTAGTGAACTTAGTGTAGAAACTATGGGAAAAGCATTTGTGCCCATTTTAAATGCCATGAATTATGATTTGTATCTGCCTGGCAACTGGGAAGTGATTTATGGAAAAAAAAATATGCAAACCCTGATGGGCTCATTAGATGCACCTAAGATTTGCACTAATATGTACCACGATTTGGGAGATGGGAAAAAAGGCGAATTGATATTTCAACCTTATGAAATCTGGAATGTTGCTGGAGCAAAAATTGGGTTTCTCGGTTACACTGACCCACTGGTTCCCATTCGGCAAAGCCCGGGTTATAGTAAAGGGATAACTTATACTCAACCAGAAGAAAATCTAGCACATTATATAGACGTACTTAAAAATCAGGAGCAATGCAGCTTCATAATCATTATTGCCCACTTAGGTTTATCTCAACAAATTTCGTTGGCAAATATGCCGGAATGTGAAGGGGTAAATTACATCTTAGGTGGAGATACACATGAAAGAGTTCGCAAACCAATTGAATGTAAATATGCTAAAGTAGTTGAACCGGGCGCATTTGGGTCGTTTGTTGGGAAGTTGGATTTAACTGTAAAAAATGGAAAAGTAATTGCAGATAAATATGATTTATTAGAAGTAGTTCCTTCAAAACTAAAGGCAGATACGAACATTCAAAATATTTTGGTTGAAAATGAAGAAGTGTATAAGAGAAATATTGAAACAATTGTCGGATATAGTACCATTCCTTTATACAGGTATTTTGTAGTAGAAAATCCGATAGATACAATGATCTTAAATGCATTGAACTGGAAATTTCCTGAAATTGACATTGTGTTATCCAATGGATTTAGATTTTGCCCTCCAAGAACAACACCAGACCAAACAGGAAACATCCCAATAACCAATGGTTTTATTTTTGATATGCTGCCTGTAGATAGTACTGTAAGAACTGCTAAAGTTACGGGTACTCAATTGTGGGAATGGTTAGAAAAAGAATTAAATAATGTATTTGCAAAAGATGCTTCGAAGCGCTTTGGCGGTTGGGTAGTTAAATTTAAAGGTATAGAAGTTTCATTTAATGCATTTGCAGAAATGGGTAAAAGGGTGCAGTCTGTTACTTTTAAAGCTGAGTCTATACAACCAGATAATTTATATTCCATATTGGCTTGCGAAAGAGAAGGAGACCCGGATGATATGCTTTGCAGGATGACAGGTGTAAAAGACGCAAAAAATACTACTGCCACTTTGCATACTGTAATGCTGGAGTATTTAAAAGCAAATTCACCAATTACACCTACTCCTTCAAAAAATGCAAGAATATTAGATGCACCGGATACATTACTTACGCAGGTAACCGGAGTTGATTATAAGTTTTTCTAAACGTTTAGAAAATACAAATTTGTTAAAGAAAATATTATTTACCATTTGCATAATGGCCCTTTCAGTTGCAATATTTGCACAAGGCAAAAAACAGTCAGGCAATAAAATAAATAAAATTGTTCTTCACCAGATGGTGTTTTTTATAACGTTAAAAAACACGAACATCTAACCAGAAAAATGAACAGTTATGTTGAGTTAGTTTCTTCTGTTTCAAAAACTTGTGAGGCATTGAATTTGTATGAAAACGGAATAAGATTGTACGAATTTAGATGAGATTTTGGCGGGTGAAAACACATGAAATGGTCTCAGTGTAAAAACCGTGCGCGAGATTTAAAATAAGAAAAGTCGACATCAATGTCGGCTTCAATAAGGTAACAAACCAACCACATACTACCCCTTTTGTAGCTGCTTGATTTCATTCAAGAGACGTACAATGGCTGTAACTAACAAAATAAGCTGTAAGAGATCCGTAAAGCACAAACCAACGGATTGGACTCGGTCTTCATGTTAAGCAACATGACAGTTGGTAACAGATAAAAAAAACAAAAAGAAAAGATAACACTTTCATTACCGCTTTGATTTTTTTCTTGCCTGTTAACAGCACCTGTTCTTGCTGACCCTGATAGTAACAGAAAGTTGGGCGCCGTTAATGACAAGCAGGTTCACCATCTCAGGTAGGAAACCAAAGTTTTTATCTCTCGTATGGAAATCTATCCTTCCCATCGATCATGTCAACAACCTTTAATTCACCGTCACAAAAACACTGTCGGCAATGTTTACTGCAGTAAAGATGCCCAGCCCATTACTTACATTACTGGGCACAGTAGTTAAATTCTGTGAATTGGAACCTCCCGAATTGTACATGGCGGCAAGTTCCGGTTGTATACGATACAGGATGAGGGCGTTTCTTCCGTAATATGCAAAAGCCCTGAAATTAATTTCCTTGTTATTTGCCTGGTCCGGGGCGTTGCTGAATCCGGGTCCCTGTCCGCCGCCGACAGTGCTGATCTGCGAAGCTCCTGCATCAACAGATTTTATAGCAAGCAAGTGATAGTCTCCGTTCAAATTATCCCAGGTAGCTTTTAGCGGCTCGGGTACGCTGGGGGGACCACCTATTCCTCCTCCGAAAGCAGGTATGGTCAGGGCTAGCGGTGTACAGGCAAAATTGGTTGGTTTATCCGGTACTGTTGTGGTAGCCGTAATGGTTGTATTATCATAATTGAAACTAAGTTCATAACTATCCCCGGCAATGACGGGCAGGCTTGCATTTTCATATACGCCGGAAGGATTCTGGTTCAGCGTATAGTTTGTACCGTTGTGCCTGACGATAACCGAAAGACCGCTGATAGTGAGAGTGCCCGACCCGCTTTCACCTGCCAGGATTTCCCGGGTGATATTCACCGATACTTTCTGACCAGGTTGTATATAGGCTTCTACAACGGCCTTTGCTTCGTAGCCACTTCCGTCGTTTTTTGAACAAGCATTCAAAACAACAATAATCATCAACATTAGGATGCACGAAATAATTTTATTCATCGCTTTATTTTAATCGATAGGTAAACGTGAGATTGGGTGTAAAGCCGAGATATTTCACATCGGTAGCGATTATGGTATTATCGCTTATCTCATAGTTTTTATACCATACATTTTGCCGGTTATAAATATTGAAAAGAGATACCCCTATTGAGCCGTTACCACTTCCTTTATCGCCAAAATTGTAAGTAACACCTATATCAAGGCGGTGGTAACCCGGCAAGCGAAATTCATTTTTACCTGATACAGAGAAATAACTTTGCGTAGTACTGTCAGGAAGTGTAACACTGTAAGCGCCGGAGGGTGCTGTATAGGGCCTTCCGCTGGCATAAATGAATGTAGCGGAGAAATCAAACCGGTTCCATTTATAAAGTTGTACTATTTTAAATTCATGTCGTACGTCGTTATTAGCATAAAACTTTTTACTGCCATATACCGGGTAATTGTTAACGGCCTCTCCCAATGTATAAGCGACCCAACCCGTATAGTTTCCGATTTTTTTCTGAACTAAAAGATCAATACCTCTGGCATAGCCCGTGCCCTGGAAAAAGTTCTCGGTATAGGTAAGTCCCCCGGGTGTAGGTTGAAAGCGAAGAGAGTATTCACTAAGACCAGTCAGTTTTTTACAATACCCTTCCACATCAACAAGGAAATCTTTATTCTCCCAACTAAGTCCGGCAACATACTGCCTGGCAGATGCTACCGGCAAACGGTCATTGTCGGCCAATACCCAAAAGTCCCGGCTGCCTTGTAAAATGTCTTCACGAATAACTCTTTTGGCAAACTGGTAGTATTGTCCGGCTGAGCCCTTCAACTTTATTTTATCGGTAATTTCCAGTGTCGCATTCAGGCGGGGCTCATAATACAATTTTTTTGTCGGGTCAAAATAAGTCGTACGAATACCGGCAATCAACTGTAGCTTATCCTTTAGAAGGGAAATTTTATCCTGCAGGAACACTGTATAAGTGAATCCCTGGGTGGACCTGTCGATTATTTTGCTGGTATCGTTTTGCGCATAAGAATATTTTATGTCGTTATAAGTAATATGGTAACCCGTTTCAATGGTGTGCTTTTTATTTACTTTGATCTCCACATCTGTTTTGATAGAGTAATCTTTCAGGTTATTATCTTCCAGGGTGCCTCTTTTAATGGTCGTTTCATTACCGGAAGTATCAGTTCTTGTAAAATCGGAGCTCCTGTCCCTGTTACTGAAATAGTTTGAATAACTGATCAAAGAATTGGTAAACACTTTTTCATTCCATCTTTTACTCCACTTAAGGCTGCTTCCTGTATTTCCCCAATTGGTCAGGTCGGTGATCTGGATCCCAAAACCCCTGCCGCTGGACTGCAAAAAGGATGGGATCGCCGGTATGATGGAATTATCCAACTTGTCTTTGCCATTATAAATGCTAAGGCTGAACACATCTTTTTTGGTGGGCTTCCATGTGAAGCGGCCATTTATATCATAAAAGAATGATTTTGTTTTTTGATCATTGCTTCCAAATGGACCATTGGTAGGCCGGGGTGTATTACTGCCATTGTCGCTGCTGTACTTGTCAAATATTTTATTATAGAGAGAAGTGCGGAAACTTTTCCGGAAGAAGATAATGCCGGAAGCATTTTTGCCGATGGGGCCCTCGGCAAAAGCATTTACGCTCATCATGCTCAGATCTCCTCCTGCATTGAAATTCTTTTTATTGCCCTCTTTACTATTTATGTCGACCACACTGCTGAGCCTTCCACCGTACTTACTTTCAAATCCTCCTTTGTAGAGCGTTACTTCTTTAAGTGCATTGCTGTTAAAGGCGCTGAAAAAGCCAAATAAGTGCTCGACATTATATACAGTAAAACCATCAAAAAGAACAAGACTTTGGTCGGGTGTGCCGCCCCTTACATAAAGCCCCGAGGAATTTTCATTAGCGGCGCTGATGCCAGGCATTAATTGAAAAGACCTGAAAATATCCTTTTCTCCCACACTTGGCAGGTTGGCAATAAGGTCCGGGGTCATTTTTATCATACTAACCTTTTGATTGAGCTTAAAAGATTGTACCTTTTTAGCTACTACAACCACTTCATTAAGGGCATTCCTGGAAGTGAGCATTTGAATATGCAAACTATCAAGTGGTTTATTGGGAGAAAGGAAATAACGGCTGACCGTATACCCTACGCTTGAAAATGAAAGGATGGCCGTATCCGAAGGAACATTAAACACTGTAAAATATCCATCAACGTTCGTCGTAGTGATTCCTCTTTGCCCATCAATCATTACAGTAACATTCGGCAGCGGTTCGCCGGAACTAATATCCGTAACCTTTCCGGTAACAGTTACCCTGAACTTTTTGGGTTCCTCATACACCAGTCTTACCTGTTCCCTGCTTTCAGCTTTTTGCAATGCAAGTGTAACCTCAGGTGTATACGTTTCCCTGCGACCAATAATATAAATGGTGTTATCCTCGGCAATGAAATATTTGGACCGGGTGGCTTTGCAAATAGCTGCTAAGATGGTAGCCAGGTTATCGTCATGAAAATCTTTGGTGAGAGTGTATTGCTTCAGCCTTGCCTGGTTAAAATTGAATTTCACATTTAGTAACCCGGCAATTTTTTCAAGCTCTTTATCTGCGGACCTGAAACAGAAAACTTTATCAACCGTGCGATCAAGAATTTCATTTCTGGGTTGCTGTGCAAATAATGGTAAGGAGGTAAAAAAACATAATAAGGTAACAGCGGATTTTTGCAGCAGTTGTTTGGGCATAAATCAACAATTATGCTGCAAAAATGTATATATCAGGTATTAAGTGAACGTTAAAAGGGTTAAAACGGACAAATCTCCGTTTGAAAATGCCAACAAGCGATCTGAGAATAAAATCAACTATCTAATATTTAAGCCAGCTCAGAAACTCTGAAATTTTTCCTTTCGCAACAGTGATCTCGTAGTTACCGGGGACCTTTAATTTTACAAGGAGCTTTCTGGTAGAGTAATTCATAGCTTCTTCAACCGCTTCCCTGTTTATCAGGAACTGCCGGCTGGCCCTATAAAAAGAATCACCGCAAGTCTGTTCCAGTTCATCCAGTGTACAGGTAACAAAGAGTTTTTGGTTGTCGAATGTTACCAGGAAAGTTGACTTGTGTTCTAAACCAAATAGCGCAATATCTTCATGCTTCACCGGAATTATTTTGTCTTTCCATGTTACAAGCAGAGAAGACGTTTTCTTTTCCTGGACTTGAGCTGACTGAAGGCCCGACAATAAAGTTGCCAGATCAGGAGTTTCTGGCGCAATCCGTTTTTTAAGATTAACAAATTTATCCAATGCTTCTTTGATAGACTTCCTCGTGAAGGGTTTTAATACATAACCTATTCCGTTATTTTGAAAGGCCTGCAGGGCATACTTGTTATAAGCAGTACAAAAAATGACTGGAACTGAAACTTCTATCCTTTTAAATATCTCAAAACTTTGGCCATCGCCTAACTCTATATCACAAAAGATAATATCAGGTCTTACTCCCAAAGAAAAAAACTCTACCGACTCTTTTATCGAGGTCAGTATCTTCATCACTTCTACTTTCTCCGGAAGTTTGACCAGGATATTAGCAAGGTCCTCTGCCGTTAATTGTTCATCTTCAATTATAACTGCTTTCATTATTCATTAATTGAATAGCCACAACGAATCTTTTACCATCATTTCTGATGTCAACTCCTTTATAACCCATCAGTTTATATCTTTCGCTCAGATTAGCCAGGCCCGTACCCAAAGAAGTTTCATGATTTTGCTTTGATTGAAGGTTATTACTTACCTTAATTTCATTGGTATTATCATTATAAACGATTTCTATTTTAAGTGGTGATTCCCGGGTAAGTGAGTTATGCTTAATAGCATTCTCCGCAAGCTGTTGCAATGAATAAACGGGCACTGCTATATTTTTCATTTTCTCTTCCGGTATATTCACTTCAAATTCCAATGCATCGGTAAACCTCACTTTCTGCATATTGAGATAGCTGATACATAGGGCAATTTCATCTTTAAGAGGTACAACAGCCCCGCTGTTATTTGTGGAAAACCGTAATAATTCTGCCAGTTGCTCCAAATATAACTCAGCTTTCTCCGGCGAGCGGGAAATAAGGGATCTGAGAGTACTAAGCGAATTGAATAGAAAATGAGGATGTAATTGTTCCTTCAGGCTATCAATTTTTGCTTCCAGATTGGCGGTTTTAAGTTGTTCGTTTTCTAAAGCCATTCTGTTTCTTGATTCCCTTAGCATGATCAGTTCGATCAAGATAAAAACAATCACGTCTATGGCGAGCGATTGAAAGACCGGGAAGAAGAAAGGTTTGCCTTTCGGGCGAGGAAGATTTTTTAATGCGGGTAATTCCATGGCTGGCAACGGACTGATGCTTCTCACTATATCAAAAACCACAATGGCAATGATACAGGCAAGAATGGCCGAAATAATAAAACGCAACGAGATCTTTTGTATAGCCTTCCATTTATAAGATTGATACAATAAAAAAATATTGACAGTCCAGATAATAGTTGCGAACAGCATGATAAAGCAAAACCCGATCAGCAACCTTTTATAACTGAATAAAGGGGACAATAATCCCGGCGTGGCCCCGGTTATGCCTAAAAAAGGGGTTGTTATCAGGGCAATTCTGATAAATTTCCTTATAGGGATTACCTCATTCATATACTAAAAATAGCTTCTTTATTCATTCCAATAGGAGGAAGGATACACAAACTTTTGGATCAATATTCTGACTAATGCAAAATTGAAAATGAATTGTTTGCTTTCCAGTTCAATAAAACTAAAACGACCAAATAGGAAGTTGAAACAGCCAAAAAATATACTGAAGCATATCAGTGAAAATTGGCCTTAAGAATTGCCGGCGAACGGAGATCAAACGACCTGGAATGTCTTCCCCATCACCTGAGACTTCTTTGCACTGCTTTGCTTTATCGGAGCCCAGGCTATAAAAAATTAAGTTCCCTGGCTGCATCACACCATTCACTCCGGGTTGCTGGAATAGCGGGATCGGGAAAATTATCTAACCAGATTATTAAAAATCAGATTTGGAATGAATGCTATCGACAAAGAGACATATGACCTGACGCATGAACATTTGACTTCACAGGTAATCGAAGTGAACAAAGAACTGAACAAGGGAAAGGGAAAAATATCTAACCTCGAAA
>JANWHX010000204.1 GCA_025450235.1 Chitinophagaceae bacterium
AATTTTGTATTCGGGGCCGGATAAACGCCATTGATAAATGTGGTTGTATTCCATGGATCAGCTGAACTTTTGGTAGCGTTTACTGAGTAAGTACTATCTGAACCTTTGATACCGACTATCATTTCTTTGAATGCAGCAGCGCCATTTGCAGTAAAACTTCCGTAGACAAACTCGATCATGTTACTTGTTTCATACAACTTTACCTGGAAATTGATATTGTTGTATTGGGAAGTCGCTACATCTCTCAGGTTCTCGAACTGTATTGTACATATACGTGATCCTGGAGATCCTGATGTAAACACACGATATTCAGGAGTCAAGGTGCCAGCCCTGAGATCATAATTGAACGGCGCAATAGTATTGATGTCAGCCGAGCTCAGCACATCAAAGTTGTTAGTGGCGGGTGCGGTGTTACCCAATTTGATAAAACCATTTGAATTCAATACAAATTGTGAAAATGCCGATCCATTATAATAGAAATTAAACCCAATATTCTGAACAGATGAATTGGCATTATCAAATGTCATAGCCCCGCCAGCAAAATTGCTAATAATGGCGACTCCGGATGTTCCCAGATCGGTATAAGTGCCGGCAATGTATTGTGCCTTGGACGCTAAATACTTCCATTGGCCATAAACGTTCCCTGAATGGCATAGAAACAAAAAAGAGATTGCGGCCGGCCACAAGCGCATAAGGCTACGATATTTTTTCATTCGTAATAAGTAGTGTAAATGCTCAATAAAAAGTAATCACGTAAAGCCATTCACTTCACGTTCAGGACATCACGTCACAGGTTGATTGGAAATAAGTGGTTGGGATAGGGGGCCGAAACAGAAATTTAAAATAACTTATTTTTCGCGATCTGGCAAAGGGTTTATTCATCCTTTCTTGCAAACCTTCCATCACAGAAACCTCAGCGTGAGCTTTTTGCCGGGCTGCACGGTTAGTTTTCCTGGCCTTTATGTAATTCTTTTCCTTACTGGATGCCTAATTATGTTCTATCCGGAGTTTCTTACCCGGTAATATTGTTAGTTTGCCTCCTGTCGCTACAATAATATCTCCTGTATGAACACATTCGCTGTTCGGGGCGGGGGAATGGTTAATGATAACTTCCGCACCTGCCGGTATTATAGCAGGAGGCATTATACCAGGGCTCCAATTATTAACATTATTCCAGGCACCGTTGCCAGTAAAAGTATATACAAAAGAGGTTGACGTAACGATAAATGAATTGGTATTGAAATTATCGACGCCGCTTCGCTCAACACTATATACACCGGGAGCTATATTGGTGGCAGCACCCGGGAGCGAATAATCGAAATAGGCACCCGAACAATTAATTGGGGGCGGACATAATGAACCGTGGGAAACACGGGTATGGTTCAAATCAAAACCGGGCTGTTGATCTGCAATATTCCACTGCATTTTCAATTTTACATCGCTTCCGCCTTCCAAAGAATCTGTTACCATCCAGGTTCGATTAACATTGCCACTTGTTATTGGGTTATTAATTGAATCAAATACCCCTTCCATTACTCTTACGCTAAAATGATCAGACATACCTGCGTTGGTAATTGTAACAGGAGAATAAGATGTCTCATTAATGCCGATATGAAAGGTTACAGGTGTATTGGACACTGTCCTTATAAGCCTTCCCGATCCATTTGTAACAATAAAGTTAGCACTGTCTCCATTCAATGTTGCAGAACCGATATTCAAACTATAATTATTAAGCTTTAAATTACTACCTCCGGAAAAAGTAATCGAATCGGCGACAGTATTGCCTGATAATTCCATTTGTTTATTTACAAGAATTATGGGGGTGCTGATATCGCCATCAGATTGTAATGAGGACATATCAACTCCGGTGAACCTTAGTACACCGGGTCGGTTTCCTGGTCCCACAATTGATCCCTCATTTAAAAGATCTCCCTGGTTAATGTTTAGCGTTTTCCCGGATTCTACGATCAATCTTCCAAACTGTTCTAATGTGACTGGTCCATTCTTGACGCATATTCCCGGTATCTCGTGGTTAATGATAACTTCCATTCCCGGTGCAATAGGTGTAGGCGGCGCTACATTACCCACCCAGTTGGAGGGTGAACTCCAGTTGCCGCTACCTGTAAAAATGTAACGTGTGCCTGCAAAAATTTTCCATAGATCATTCAGATAGCCGAAGCCAGATGTTCCATTTCCATATCCCCCATAAAGCCATAAATCACCATACTCATCTTTCCATGATATACTGTTTTTTCTTGCGCCCGGTTGATTCATTTTACCGGATGCCTGCAGAATTGAATCACCTTTCATCCAGATCCATTGATTTGTAGTTGTATTGAATTTCCACAAATCATTTAGATATCCTGTACCGTTTATACCTCTTCCGTAGCCTCCCAATAACCAAATGCTTCCGTAAATATCCAACCATGAGATGCTACCTTCCCTGGCGCCCGGCATATTTCCTTCACCTGCTCCCCCCCATGCCAGACCGATATATCCATAGATTCCTGAAGACCCTGTAGTATTATTCCCTTTCATCCAGATCCATTGATTTGTAGAAGGACTGTATTTCCATAAATCATTCAGATAACCTGGCGAACCGGAAGCAGCATACCCAAATCCTCCAAACAACCATAAGTTGCCTAAAGCATCTATCCAGGAAATGGCACCCCTTCTTCCTCCCGGTTTATTGTTCACATTTCCCACACGTAATGTGCCGTATGTTCCTGCGATATTAATGGCACTATTTCCTTTTATCCACGTCCATTGATTTGTCGATGAATTATATCTCCATAGATCATTCAAATATCCTGGAGATCCGCCGGCTACATATCCTTCTCCCCCAAATAGCCAAAGATTGCCAGCATCATCTGTCCATGATATAGCTCCATCCCGCGCGCCTGGTTTGTTAGCTGTTGCCGGTACATTTATGGTACCATATACACCAAACGCATTAGTTGCATTATTCCCTTTCATCCATACCCACATTCCTGTTATTGGATCATATTTCCATAAATCATTTAACCTGTTCGCAACTGAACCGTTAGAATACCTGCCGCCAAAAAGCCATAGTTTGCCCAACGTGTCAGTCCAAGTAACGCTACTTTTTCTTGCCCCTGGCTTATTCGCAATATCCGGAACCTGAACAACACCATAAACACCGGCAAATTGATTTTTAGTTGTGTCTCCTTTTAACCATGTCCATTGATTCGATATAATATCATACTTCCATAGATCATTCAGGTAATCATTGTTATCCTGGCCACCAAAAAGCCATAAATGATTAGCAGTATCCTTCCACGATGCTGAGCCATCCCTCGCTCCGGGTTTATTATTTACAGAAGCAACGCCCTCTATCCCAAATACAGCTTGCTGGCTTGAGTTTTTTATTCCTTTTACCCATGTCCACTCGTTATTGAGCGGATTATATTTAAATAACAAATTCAACAAGGACTCACCTGCTGATGTGTTCCCTGTTCCTCCATACAACCAGAAATTGCCACTCGCGTCGATTGCAGCAACAGCTCCCCTTGTGCCACCGGGCTTAGTTGTCGCAGAGGAAACTTCTCTTTTTCCAAAGGCCGCTAATTGTCCCACCTCTTTATCTCCATTTATCCATGTCCATTGATTGCTTGATGGATTATACTTCCATAAATCATTTAAATTGCCCCCGCCGCTTTCCCCGTAACCAGATCCGCCAAACAACCAGAAGTTGCCCGAAGCATCTTTCCATGTAACATTATTTATTCTGGCTCCCGGTTTATTGACTGCCGATTCAATTCCTTTGGCACCATATACTCCGTTCGCAGCGCCTGTGTTATCTCCTTTCATCCATGTCCATCGATTGGTAGATATTGTATATCTCCAGAGGTCATTCAAAAAATTTACACCAGAGGCATGATATCCATAACCGCCAAACAACCATAGATTACCTGAGCCATCCGCCCACGAAAAACCGTAGTATCGTGAACCCGGTTTATTAGCAGCAGCAGAAACTCCGATCGCACCATATACCCCGGTAAGATCAGCAGTTTTATCTCCTTTCATCCATGTCCACTGGTTAGTAACGGGATCATACTTCCATAAATCATTCAAATGTCCTACCGCACCTAACTCCGTATAGCCATAACCCCCAAACAACCAAAGATTGCCCGATGCATCAATCCATGAAATAGCGCTTTGCCTTGAACCGGGTTTATTATTTACAGACGGCGTTCCCACAGCGCCATACACACCTGAAGTATTACCTGTACTGTCCCCTTTTATCCATGTCCAGTTATTGGTAACGGGATCATACTTCCACAGATCATTCAAATAACCAACGCCGAGTGAATGATTACCAAATCCGCCAAACATCCAAAACTTACCAGCACCATCAGTCCAGGTAACAGCGCCAAACCTCGCTCCAGGTTTATTGCCGGGGGATGAAACTCCCATAGTTCTGTAAACACCATTATTATCTTTTGAACTATCACCCTTCATCCATGTCCATTGATTTATAGAAACATCATATTTCCATAAATCATTTTTGTAACCGTTGATGCCTGAAACAGTATCTGCATCTCCACCAAACAACCAAAGATTTCCTGAAGCATCTTTCCACATCATACCCAATTCACGGGCGCCGGGACTATTGCCTTCCGATACGTATCCTTGTTCGCCATAGGTACTTGAAAGATTTTTTATACTATCTCCTTTAGTCCATGTCCATTGGCCGGAGGCAATATTATATTTCCACAAATCACTGGAGAAATTGAATAAGTTGGTTGCCTTAGCAAC
This sequence comes from Chitinophagaceae bacterium, assembly GCA_025450235.1. Classification (GTDB taxonomy): domain Bacteria; phylum Bacteroidota; class Bacteroidia; order Chitinophagales; family Chitinophagaceae; genus VBAT01. The sequence continues at coordinate 4,780 of JANWHX010000204.1, forward strand.
ACCAGCAAACAGCCATAAATTTCCATTCGTGTTATCTGGCCAAAATAGTGGGTAGTTTTTAGCCTCAGGCTTTGTAATTGAAGAAGGTATACCCTGCGTTCCATATATTGCCGGAACATTAAAAGTACTGTCTCCTTTTATCCATGTCCATTGATTCAATGACGGCTCATACTTCCACAGATCATTGAAAATAGTTTGTGTGCCATTGGCATTTCTTCTCTCACCACCAAACATCCATAAGTTTCCTGATGCATCTTTCCATGCAGCACTGCCTTCTCTTGCCCCCGGTGTATTAGTTGCAGCACCGACACCTTTGTTTCCGTATACGCCCGTCGGAAACACAGTAGTATCTCCCTTTATCCACGTCCATTGATTAGTTGTTATATCATATTGCCAAAGATCATTTTTGTTGACAAAAGAATACTCCGGCATCTTCACATACACGCCACCAAAAACTAAGAGATTTCCAGATGCGTCTGTCCATGACATCCCTCCATATCTTCCACCGGGATCATTTGTTGCAGATGCGACACCAACCGTTCCATATTTTGCCTGGACTTGTGTAAGACTGTCTCCCGTTATCCATGTCCATTGACCCGATACGATATCATATTTCCATATGTCATTCAAATTCCCGAGATCCCTGTAATAAGTATAACCCGTTCCGCCAAACAACCAAAGATTGCCGGAATTGTCGTTCCAGGATGTGCTTAATACCCGTCCTCCGGGACTATTATAAATTGATGGCACACCTTTGTTACCATAAACCGTTGAAACACCCACAGCATTATCTCCGGATACCCATGTCCATTGATTGGTGGAAGGATTATATTTCCACAAGTCATTTAAATATCCATAATTACCCCGATTGTAACCCGTACCTCCGAAGAGCCATAAATTTCCTGTATTATCCATCCAACAGGCGGCACCCGACCGGCCCCCTGGTCTATTATCATCAGCCGGTGCTCCTTTTACGCCATATACGCCGGGAACATTTACATCATTGTCCCCTTTCATAAAAGTCCATTGGCCGGTAACAGGATTATACTTCCATAAATCATTAAAGTAAAGAGTCCAATAAGAAACAGTATCCAATCTTTCCCCACCAAATAACCAGTAGTTACCTGAAGCGTCTACCCAAGTAAGCCCTCTTGATCTTGCACCGGGCTTGTTCCCTTCTGCAATGCTTCCAATAGCTCCGTAAACCGGTGAGGCTGCAGGCACTACTGAATCGCCCTTGACAAATTGCCATGGTGTAGTAGTTTGAATACCCGTTTGTTGTGCATTGAGCAATAAGCATGAAATGGACAGACAAGCGGCAAGAAAAAAAATCTTTGCCATGGTAAAACAATAAAATAGAGACCGTCTAATACTATTAAGTAGTCGCGATCCTGAACATAGGTTGATTGGAACAGGCGGTTGAGATAGGGAGCCGAAAGAGAATTTAAAATAGATTATTTTTCCCAATCTGTCAAAGGGTTTATTTATGCTTTTACTAGAAGCGCGTTGATATTTGTCAAAGGAATTAGTTTTTTGTTTAATGAGAGATCAATCTCTGCATTAAATAACTCTGCCGCGGTTGGCCCACCAGACATAGGCCTATGGGAAAAACTAAGTTTCTATCTCCTACCCCGCACTATCTGCGGGACAAGTTGTGGTTCAAATAAATCTAAAGACTGTTCCCCTCCGCCATCCATGTTTAATCTGCCTCCCATAGTTGTAGACAAAAAAATGCCCCGGATCGACCAGGGCATTTAATAATTTTTTATTAACTAAATCAATACCGGGCATAAGAATTTACAAAAGCTGCGAGATCGTTCCTGGCTGCCTGGCTGCTTAGCAGGTTAGATACCAAGTTGAAATTTGCAGGATCTGTAATGTTCGGATAAGATGATTTCGCCAATTGCAGCCTGTTGTTTTCATCACTGACCAGTTCAATCAATTGTTTTGCCTGTATTGAAGTGAAATAATTATTGGTATTAGCAAAGAAATTGGTCAGGGCAGACATCTTTGCACCCGGCAACCATTGACTCTGCACATTCCTTAGAATTTCAGTATGAGCAGCATCGGACATTGGTGTCTTAAATGAATTGTTACCAGTGGGATTACTATTATAACTGCTCACATATGCTGCCAGTTCATTCGTTCTTGCCTGGCTGGTGAATACATCATACAACTGGCTGAAATTAGCCGGGTCGGTAATACTGCGATAGGACAATTTGCCTAACTGCAACCTGTTGCTTTGGTCACTGACCATCAGGATCAGTTTCCTGGCCTGTGCAGTGGTGAAATAATTATTGGTATTGGCAAACGCATTAGTTAAAGCCGACATTTTTCCGCCAGGAAGATATTCGTTTTGCACATCACGGTATATGGTATTGAAACTGGCATCAGACATAGGAGTCCGATAGGTGTTGTTATACCCGCTATTGTTTCCTCCATTGTTACTATTGTAATTGGTCACATAGGCCTGCAATTCATCTTTTGACGACCAGGTAGTTAGCAAATCATTCAACTGGCTAAAATTGGCCGGATCCGTAATACTGCGATAAGATGATTTGGCTAACTGCAGCCTGCTGCTTTCGCCGCTTATCAACAGGATCATTTGCCTTGCCTGTGAAGTGGTGAAATAATTATTGGTATTGGCAAATACATTAGTTAAAGCCGATATTTTTCCGCTCTGAAGTGATTCCCTTTGCACGTCCCGGTAAATGATATTGAAACTGGCATCAGACATAGGAGTACGATAAGGGTTGTTATAACCATTATTATTCCCCCCGTTATTACCATAACCATTATTATATCCCTGGCTACTGCTGTAAGTGTTGACGTATGCTTGCAATTCAGCTCTTGCCGCCGCGGCAGTCAGCAAATCATTCAACTGGCTAAAATTGCCCGGGTCTGTAATAGTCCGGTATGATGATTTGGCTAATTCAAGCCGGCTGGTTTGGGAATAGACCTGTTGAATCAATTTTTTTGCCTGTGCAGTGGTAAAATAATTACTTGTATTTGCAAAAGCATTTGTTACGAGGGTCGTTCTTGTGCTGGTTCTCCATTCTTTTTGAACAGTTTTCAACAAAGCAGTAAAACTGGCATCAGTCATAGGAGTTCTATACTGATTATTAGCATTCCTGTTTCTTTTTTGCTTTACCTCTTTTAATTGCACACTACCATCATTATTTACTATTATCTGCATATCGTACCCGGCCCTCGTGTTAAACGTTTTTGTATTCGTCCTGTTATTGCGGTTATTATTCTGATTCTGATTAACACGGACAAGCTCCAGCTTATGCTGACCTGTTTGCAGGTCGGTAATTGTGATAGACACCGGAGGATTGCCCGTTATAACAGAATTATCATTTATAACAGGTTCAGTAGCCGAATAATTTTTCCCATCGACCAAAACCTGCCGGTTTTTATTACCGTTTACGGTGATCGTTACAGTACTTGCGCTATAGTACTGTGCCAATACTGATAAAGTTGTTACACAACTCACCAGGAAAACTAAAATCTTTTTCATCGCTAAATCGCTTTATGTTAATAGAAAGAATTTTACAGGTAACCTAAAACAAAGTTTATACCGTAAGTGAATTACCCACATAGCAGCATCGTGTGTATGATAAGTATTTAAGGTGTGGGATAGTGGGGAGAGAATACCCCTTTTTTCACTTAATATTAAGGGTGTAAGATTGGATTAGATGCTTCGTGCCTCAGCATGACAACAAAGGATCATATGATTATAAAAAGAATAACAAGCTGTTTTTTTCATCCCGACCTTAGGAGGGATCTGATGCTGAATCACAAACTTATAAAAAATCATATCTTCAACTTGTAAACGTAGTTAATATAAATATACCATGAATACCATTGCACAGGAATTTGTTGAACAATGTATTTCCATTGTTGAAACAAAAAACACTCCTAAAATTATCAAATGCCTGGATCAATTAACGGAGGAACAAATCTGGATACGACCCAATAAGGCGTCAAACAGCATCGGCAATATATTGCTTCATCTTTGCGGCAATATCCGACAATATGTTATTTCCGGTTTAGGTGATCAGCCTGACCTCCGCGAAAGAGATTTGGAATTTTCAACGCAGGGTGGATCCAATAAGGTCGCATTGCTGGCGAAACTGAAAGATACTTTGACGCAGGCAATATATGTTATACGGAAAACCGATGAAGTCAGCCTGATGAAAATTTATTCTGTGCAGGGTTTCAATTATTCAGGCATTGGTATCATCTTACATATAACCGAACATTATTCGCATCATACCGGCCAAATCATTTTTTGGACAAAGCAATTGACAGGAAATGACCTTGGTTTTTATTCCCATGTGGATCTGAATAAGAAAAATAAGAATTGACGACCGGAGTTATTGCGTTTTAACCACAGCTTGTTTGCTGATATCATTGCTGATCAGGGTGAGTATTTTTTGAAAATTCAGGTCGATCTCGTTCAATAGTTTTTCCGCCTCTACCGCTTCAGGTCCGGTCGCTTCTATTCCTTTGAACACTACCGTCGAAGGAACTGTCATGGTTCTTCCTCCCCTTTGAACCTGTTTCATATAAACACTATCAATGCGGTATTTATATCCACCCTCTTCTACGGATAATTCAAGAACGTACCCGACGGTCCGGATAATCTCATACGGCGTGGCAAGGGTTATGATTCCTTTTACGCAGATCTTTCCATTCTGCCTGTCATCTTTGATAGTATTGGCCTTACTTTCTTTTATATTATCATAAATCGATTGCTTTGCGGTTTCATACAATTCATCTTTATTTATTTGTCCAACTTTCACCGCTCCTTTGTATACGATCCTGCCGTCATCAATATGCACGGTCTGCCCGTACATCACAGTCGGTAATAACAACAGGTATAACAGATGTTTAATAAACGTCATTTTATCAGAATTGAAATCCAAAGTTTACCGATAATAAATTCGCTTCTTCTTTCGAATACATAAGCGCAGCCGTCACGACCACCCGATCCAGGGGAGCGATAAAAATGCCCCATCCATATCCATCATGCCACTGGTCAGATTGTTCATTGTCGGCCCATACCCTGGCCACATCGTTGAATGCAAAAAGTCCGATCGTCGCCCTGAACAATCCAAGATTGGCATCAGGCCGCATAAACCTTATTTCCGAGTTATTATATGCTCTGCTTCGCCCGGCAAAACGATCGATCCGGAATCCTCTCAGGTTTTGTTTGAAACCAAGATATTGCGCTTGTTCAAATTCAAAGTTCCCGGTTATATGGCTGCCGCCGAAGCTGGTTGCGATCACTACATGTTTTTTTGAAATAAAATCGGTGTAAAGATCCAGTTGGCCCCCCGCTTCAGTAACAGGATTGCCATACTTCCCTATTCCTGTTAAGGTACGACCATACATGTTTAATCTGATGCCTCTTGTGGTCAACACCTGGTCATTCCTCCTGTTAATCTCCATGGAAACCTCCCCGCCTCCATAAGATTTTCCGACATAATCTAACCCGGGTCCGTCATGGTCCGGGTAAACTTCAGAGACATATTTATTTTCGTTGGGCTTTGTCTTCAGTTTGAAATATTGAAAAACGGGACCATAACTTATTTGCCACCATGAATTAAACCAGTTACGTGCCTTTAAAGAAGCGGTGATAAGGTTATAGTGGGCAAAATAGTATTTGTGTCCCTTTGATTTATCAAAAACGGTGTTATTACCGATTCCATAGAAAAAAGTCCTGGCGGACGGTAAAAAGCCATCCCCACGGAATAAGAGATCAGTTTTACCGAACACCTTAATAAAATCAGCATAATATTTTAAATGATAAGACGACACATCTACGGCCCTTGCCACGGAGATTAAATGAGTGGATGCATAGGGATCTTTTCTGAATGCATGGTTCTTCACGTTGACCAGGGCGCCGAGAAACAATCCCCCGATTGAATATTCAATTGCCGGTCCGACAGAAGCCCGGTCATACTGATATCCTAGCCTTCTGAACCTATTGTTCAGTGGATCGCCCGATATTCTTTTACGAAGGCTTTTCTCCCCGGAAAAAGAGTTTTGTTCATAACTCACATCGTAAACAAATACTTTACCCGCGTCGCCATTATTTACATACTCATCATTGCCAGGCCCCCCAATGATCTTGATATCGAAACCTGATTTACCCCCGTCCAGGACAAATTTATCATCTCCCTCAAGTCCATAAATAATCAGTTCCCGCGTCAGGTTTGGATCAAATACTCTTTCATAAAGCTTTTTAGCCAGGTTGCCAGCACTGTCGATTTCCTGTACCGTCAGGGTCACGACACCGCTGGCGCTTTTTGAAATGGAGAACTGATCCCGCCCATTCGTTCCTGCAACGGAAACTGTTTTGGACAGGAACCTGTAATATTCCATCATATCATCTTTAAAAGATAGACGCTTGTTTTTTAAAGTCGTTATGATTTGCTCCACTGAATATTTCTGAATTTCACCGGGTTGCTGGCGCATGGCATTTTCAATAACAGAATCTGTCATAGAAAGTAAAAAATCATCAACATGCCTGCTCCACATTTCTTCGGATAAGCCATTTAAAAAGAAACGATCAAAACCTTGCTCCGGTAAATTAAATGTGGTGACGTCTTTAGCTTTTTCTTTGAATCCCTGGAGCTGGGGCAACATCGACTTACCAGTCATCATTCTCAACAATTTACCGGTGCCAAGATAAAAAGCCTGATCACGGTCAGCAGGCACAGGATAATAGGTCTTTTCATCGGCTGAGTCGACCCCAACCCAATCCCATTGATTGAAATGTCGATCAAAGTCCATAATAAAATTATCCAGCAGCCTGGCCCGGAGTATGGCAGATTTATCAACCTTAATTTTATTGCTATTCGACAAACTATAAAGAAGCTCGTAGGTATCGATCGTTTTCTCCCTTTTGGCTCCTTTGATTTTTGTAATAAATCCTGAAGGCTCCTTTTCTTCCATTAACATCAAGGTGTGTCTATATTTCGAACGGAACTCACCCAAGGCAGGATCATCGGGCAGATATACTAAACTATCTTTATAATAAAGTACGTTGGCTGCTTCAGAAAGGATGGGCATTGATAAAATTCCATACGGATATGACGCAGATATCCCATCTTCCACTAGTTTTTCTGCAACTGTTCCCCGAAGCGCGTCAGGAACGGCTTTTTCAGGAAATTTTTCCACAGAACGAAGCGCCCACTCCCTTCCTTCACTGTTCGCCACTCGCAGGGATTTTGTTTGCTTGCCTCCCCCTTCCTTTGTAGGAACTAGTCCTCCATACGCATCTCTTAACCTTAAAACGGGTACTTCCACCGGTGTTACCCACTCATCCCGGTAATTAGTTCCAATTAAATATCTTGTAGTACTATTCCCTTTTAGTTGCGGATTAGCAGCGACTTTGATAGTAGGGGGAAAAGATTTGTTCGCATTGGGACCCGTATCGGCACCGGGGTTTGAAACACTATCCTTCTGCGCTAACAAGTCAAGCGTAAGAAAAAGCACTGATACCTTAAATACACCCCTTAAAAAAAAACTGCCCATGTAATATTTGTTTTGATAATGGCGGCCAGCCTGAAAACTTAGAATATCATGCCAGTCTTAAAGAACGCTTAAAAATCAGTATATATGAAAGCAAGAAACAGAAGGGTCTGCACTTTGCCTCCCCCTCCCTGTCATTAACATTGACCGGCCGTAGGCAGCACCCGGTTCTTCACCAAGATATGAAACATATTACTGTCTTTTTTTATTAGTAGAAGCTGGCATAATTTTTTGGCCATGAAATAGTAAATCAACCTTATGACTTCTTTTTATTCTTCAGATGCAACAAAGAGACTGGCGTTACGGTACCTGCTGGAAAATATCGATTACCGCAAAAGATGTGTTTATTTACAGGAAATCATTTCTTTAGGAAGAGAAAATGATGTGTGGCGGCAGGCACTGACTGCATTCTTAAACACACCTGTTGATAAATTTTCCGTTAGGCCCTGCTGCAAAAATTAAAGTTTGTTATGTTTCCCTTCCGGATTTCAATGCTCCGGCGTCTTTAATTAGGAAATGATCTTCCACAAAGTTTTCAACGCGTTATACACTATCCAAATCCTTTTTTGGCTCATCACTGTTGCAATCCTAAATAGATCGGGTCCTTACCATTATTATTATGCCGATCGCAAAATTTTCCGACGTGCACTCTCTATGGGAAATTTACGCTTAACTTTCCTGACAATTGAGACGGCCACTAATGTCGACAATTAACAACGATCTGTTCTATTCAAGATTACCGGTAAACGAGATCCCGTTAACTGACCTCTTAACCGAGGAACATCTTTTTTTTCGAATACCCGCTAACTGGTATGTGGTGATCACGGATGTGAGAAATTCAACGGCAGCTATTCAAAAAGGCCTTCATGAAACGATCAACCTCGTAGCGACGGGCAGTATCGTGGCTGTACTCAATATCGCTTACAAATCGAATATTACTGTTCCTTTTTTCTTTGGTGGTGATGGCGCATCTTTCATCTTACCTCCCACTCTCCTGGATGCAGTGACCCATGCTTTGCTTCAGCATAAAGACAATACAAAAGCAGGTTTTGATCTTGATCTCCGTGTGGGATATGTTCCCGTAACCGATATTTACGAACAAAGCCATGCCTTAAACATCAGCAAATTAAAAACCTCAGAGCTTTTTACCATCCCGGTGTTGCTTGGTGACGGATTAACTTATGCAGAAAAGAAGATCAAAGGTCCCGATTATATGTTTGCCACTTCAACGACCGTCTCCGACGATCTTGACCTGAGTGGTATGCAATGTCGCTGGGACCGGATAAAACCACCCGAGAATTTTTTTGAAATAGTAAGTTTATTGGCAATAGCTCCGGACGGTGTAAAACAATCCGAGGCCTTTAAGAAAGTGATGGATAATATTGATGCAATTTATGGAGGACCACAAAGAAGGAAACCGATTACGGTTGATAAGTTGAAACTAAGGGCAACGCTGGCAAAGATCGGGTTAGAAATGAAGGTCCGTATGGGTGCTTTCAGACCTTTTTATTTATTGATAAACTGGATAAAAACCTCGCTTGGTTTTTTCTATTTCAGGACAAAAAAAGGGAAAAGATATCTGCACAACCTGGTAGATCTGTCCGATACATTGGTCATTGATGGAAGAATTAATACCGTTATCTCAGGCACTCCGCAGCAACGTGAATTACTGGAGACTGCTTTGACAATAATTGAGCGTGAAGGTCAAATCATTTATGGTCTGTATGTAAGTAAAGAATCTGTGATGTCCTGCTATGTTCGCAACATGAGCGACCGTCATATTCATTTTGTGGACGGGGCCGAGGGTGGATATACCAAGGCGGCCGGCATGATCAAGAAAAAGCTTTTTGCGAATTGATTTTTTCTCAAATCTATTTGAAGCTACTCTTCATCGCCCTCATCATCCCCGCAGCGCTCCATGCTCCTGGAACAATTATCCTCCGAACGCTGAAAAGAGGATCGTCCTGATCGCGGCGATCATACAACTGGAACACTGACTTAAAGCCCTGGTCTTTCAAATGAGGAATTGCTTCTTTATTCCATAAGCCAAAAGGATAGGCAAAATATTCTATGGTTTTTCCGGTTATCTCTTTTAATTGCCTTGAAGGTTTGGTTACCTGTTGTTCCCAGTCCTTGTCCGTATACTTCTTTACATTTTGATGATCATAGGTATGTGAACCAATTGTATGTCCTTCATCAGACAGTTGCTTCACTTGCTCTTTACTCATATAGCCGGGACGGTTTAACGAAACGGTCATGATAAAAAATGCTGCCTTAAATCCGTATTTATTTAATTCAGGCAATGCCGTGGTAAACTGGTCAAGACGTGTATCATCAAAAGTGATCATCACCGGGTTGGAAGGAAGTTCTTTCCCAAAAGCGAGATAGTCGTATAACTGGCCCGGCAAAATGGTATGATAACCATTATCAGCAAGCAACTTCATTTGTTCTTTGAAATTGGCGACGGGCACAATATAATCCCTCCCGATCTTTCCATCCGTAGGGCGGAAATCACGGACCTGGTGGTAACAAAGAATAGGCACTTCGGTGCGATTCAGTATAGTGGCCGCATCGGCAACGACGGGAAGGGGCGGCGCCGGTGCTACCGCACTTAAAGTCGGGGTTATGCCTGTCCCCCGAGCCTGGGTTTCACTGTTACACCCGGAATGGAGCACGATCCATGAACCGGTAAATATGAATAGACCTATATGTACGGCAGTTAGTTTCAAGGGGTTCTTCATAGAAATCAATAATAAAAACTCCGGCGTAAAAAACGAAACAAAGCGGGTTTTATTTCCTTAAAAGCGGATGCTTTGCGAATAATTACTGGCAGGTATTACTGGTGGATTTAGGCTACTGCCTCTGTTTGAAAGTAATTGCCCTATTTTTTTAGATGCAACGCCTGCGCGACGGAGTCATTCAGGCGGGGAATTATGCAATAGAGTCTTATGAACTTTTTCCGTGCATCCGTGGCAAAACTCAAATGTTACACTTCCGGATTTAGCGGAACGACTGCAAATCATTGTAATAAAGTATATTTATCCAGTCTAAGTAAAACTCCAACTTACTCTTATGAACAAGAAAATGCAATCATCCAGGAGAAATTTTTTAAAGAACCTTGCTGCTTCTACCGCCGCCGTTGCTACGGGAAGTCATGCATTTGCAAGTGAAAGCAACTCCATCCGGTTTGATCTGTCACGAAATATAATCGGCGCTAACAACAATTTAAACATTGCCTTGATCGGCGCCGGCGGAATGGGAGTCCAGGATACGATCACAGCATTGTCAACCCCCGGAATTAAATTGGTAGCAGCCTGTGATCTCTATGATGGCCGATTGAAGGATGCAAAAGATAAATGGGGAAAGGATCTTTTTACAACCCGAAGCTATAAAGAAATTTTAAGCCGCAAAGATGTGGACGCGGTGATCGTGGCAACCCCGGATCATTGGCACCAGCAGATATCGATTGATGCAATGAAGGCTGGTAAGCACGTATATTGCGAAAAGCCGATGGTGCATTCCATTGCAGAGGGTCCGGCGGTAATACAGGCGCAAAAAGAAACAGGAAAGATATTCCAGGTAGGCAGCCAGGGCGTCTCATCCCTTGGCAATGAAAAAGCAAAGCAACTATTAAAGGATGGAGCGATAGGTCAACTGAATTATGCTGAAGGTTTCTGGGCAAGACACTCTCCGGTTGGGGCCTGGCAATACCCAATTCCGGCAGATGCTTCGCCGGCGACAGTTGACTGGGATACATACATCAGCAACACCACCAAACGTCCTTTTGATAAACTACGGTTTTTCCGATGGAGAAATTATCTTGATTATGGGACGGGAATGTCAGGCGATCTGTTTGTCCACCTGTTTTCCAGCCTGCATTTTATCACTGATTCATTGGGTCCAAAAAAAGTTTATTCGTCTGGCGGTCTGCGGTATTGGAAGGATGGTCGTGAAGTGCCGGATGTCTTGTTAGGCACTTTTGACTATCCGCAAACGCAGGTTCATCCTGCTTTTAATCTTTCTTTGCGATGCAATTTTGTGGATGGAACCAGTGGCACAACGTACTTGAAACTGGTCGGCAGTGAGGGCTCGATGGATATTACCTGGGATGATGTAGTATTAAAAAGAAATAAGACAATTACATCGGACGATCCGTTTTTTATAGAGCAAATGAAAAAGGCAGGTACACCTGTAACTGACCGGAAAAGAATATTACCCCCCGAGGATATCAGGTTTGAAGCAGAAAAAGGCTATAAAGGCGGGCCCTATGATCATTTCGTCAATTTCTTTACTGCAATCAGAAATGGCGGCAAAGTGTTTGAAGATGCCATATTTGGTTACAGGGCCGCGGCTCCTGCCCTGTTATGTATTGACAGTTATAATAACGAGACCGCTATTTCATGGAACCCTGAAACACTACAATTAGTAAAAAAGTAAGATCCATTGTTATGAAAAAAGAAATATTAAACTCCATCATTGCGTTGCTGATTATGAGCATTTGCTCATGCAACAATTCAAATGATACTGCCACTTCTTCAAATGACACAACTATGAATAAAAAAGATAGCAGGGATGTCAGTGCGAATAAACCCGGCAGCCTGTTTGATGGTAGCAGTTTTAGCGGCTGGCATAGTTTCAACGGGGGAAAAGAAATAAAGAGCTGGGCTATTGAAGATAGCGCCATGGTCTGTCTCGGCACAGCAAAAGACGCGCATGGTGGTGATATTGTGACAGACAATGAATATGAAAATTTTGAATTGACATGGGATTGGAAAGTTACCAAGGGAGCCAACAGTGGTGTAATGTATCATGTAGTTGAAGGTTCACAGTACCAGGCCCCTTATGAAACAGGGCCGGAATACCAGGTAATTGACGACATTGGTTTCCCTGCTAAACTGGAAGAATGGCAAAAAGCCGGAGCCGATTATGCAATGTATCTGGCTAATGATAAAAAGAAAGTAAACCCTGTTGGCGAATGGAACACGAGTAAGATCGTTTTTAATAAGGGCCACGTCGAGCATTGGTTGAATGGTGAAAAGATCGTAGAGTTCGAAGCCTGGAGTGATGATTGGACAAAAAAGAAAAATGAAGGTAAATGGAAAGATTATCCCGGTTATGGCGTAGCAAAAAAAGGAAAGATCGCCCTTCAGGATCACGGCAATAAAGTATTTTATAAAAACATCACGATCCTTTCCCTGCCAAACGAATAGCAGGGTAATACATCAGGACTGCAGACAATTTTCCCGTCCGCCGGAGTGCGGATAGTTTTTTACATAGTCCCGGATCAATTATCCACCTCGGTGTCGAAAAATCCGATATTGGATAACACTGTAGCCGGTTCAATATAACTCAGCAATGTGTTTTTGATTATTTCACTCATGTCTTCACGGCTTGTGTTGAAGGATGCTTTGATGAGTGAAAGTTTGTACGAATTGATCTTAAAATACGCTAACCTGGCTGTTTGCGACGTGTGTTCATCTGTAAAACGAAAATCTTCGGCAATGTATGCCTGGTCGTTGTGGTATGGCTTATTCATACGACGGATTTTGGGTGGTTTTTGAATATTGGATTCGGTTCTAAACGTAAATAACTTCAAAATTGTGTTATCTCCTGCATTTTGCTTCCACTAAGTACACCTTCTAATAAAAAATTGCGGACTAGTACTTCGTATTTTTCCGAAAGGAATCTGTACTTGCGACCGAAAAAGGCTGAAAAATCACGTTAAGGAGTAAAAAAAAATACAAGCACAGGATTTGGCTAAGCATAGGATTAAACTACGATGACAATGTCAACAAACTTAAGAGCTTCGTGCCGGCGTGGTCCTGAACTGACATTATCTTATGCCGGTTTGTGGAACAGGCAAACAGAGATGCTAAAAAAAATTAATTGCCCGATAAATATTTGGTGACTGGAACTGAATGATATTTTAGTAGACAAAATAACTATCCGCTCTTACAACTTTCATCTTATCATCCAGGTAAAACTGGAATTTATATTCCTTTGAAACAGCTGTCTTTTGGTCGGAAGTTTTCCGGGACTCTGTGATCTCAAACTTATGTTCAATAGTCCATACTATCTCAGGAGTTCTCTTATCCTCGAAGGTCTTTATCTGTCCAAATGAGACAGGTTTGTAGGACAGGTCTTTAAACAATTTTCCGGTGATATATTCCCTGAGTTGTTCGCTGGCGAACTCTCTTGCCGACCTGTTGATCTGGGCAGATGCAAAAACGGGAAGGATCAGAAGGCAAAATAAAAACGACCGCATAACAATTATTTGAAGATGATGACGAATAGTGAGCGGCAACGAAGTATTTAAAGTTATTGAATAGCTACATGGTATTGGGCGAAAGAATGATGAGCGGTAGTTTATAATTTAGGGCGACATTTTGGTTTGCATTGATTGGCTCCAAGCATGAGTTTTAAAGAGTCTACCGTTAAATCAGCTACTATCCCCTACAACAATTTGATGACGGAACTACTCCGACCCGAACGTTCAGGTCTTCAGGAGTGGTCCAAAAAATCTATAGTTGAATTGTCCCAACAAACTTGTTAATCAATACTCTTTAAAAGTATTTTTCAATATTCCGGTAACACATATTATCTTAACATCAAAGTCACCGTTAAAAATAAAATCCATGAAAAGAACGCTCAATATCCTGCTAACATCAACGATTTTTATAGCTTTCTCCTGCCATTTGGGCGATGATGGTCAGGCAAAAAGGGAAGAATTAAAAAATATTGTACTTGAGTATTACAACGCGCTGGCAAATAAAGATCTTCCAAAAGCAAACAGTTTAACCACAGACAATTTTGTTCTTTGGGATGAAGGCCGGATTTACAACAACCAGGTGGCGATTGATTCAGTTAAGACAATGGGAACCTTCACGGTAAAATTTACTATTGACAGTTTGAATGTACACGTTGATAAAAAGAACGCTTCAGCCTATTATTTCAGAAATGCCGAATTTACATTCCCTGACAGGGTATTCCGTCCAGTATTTCTTGAAAGCTGCACTTTCAATAAGGAAGGAAGTAAATGGAAACTCAGGTTCATGCAATCCTCGCTAAGAAAATGAAACTATCTTCTTCGCAATACTTGTAACAGTTAAATAAGAGAAATTACAATTCAAACAGTTGTTTCGGCAATTGATGCTGCCTGGCTTTGTCCGCAACAGAAGGCGGCACTAGTTTTATAAAAAAATTAAACATGAAGAAGTTCATAACCTTACTAATTGTAGCATTGGCAACAGGCGCCGGCCTTAACGCACAGGAAACCAGACCCGAAACCGGCAAACAGTTCATGCAGATCAATACGGTTGAGTCAGTTCTTGCTGGTGGATTTGGTCGTTCAAAAATGATCATCACTGCT
>JANWHX010000205.1 GCA_025450235.1 Chitinophagaceae bacterium
AAAGCAATAGCTTAAATTTGCAGCATGTCAATAGAAGTAAGAAGTCTTCTCAAACAATATGGTGAACAAAAAGCCGTCAACAATATTTCATTTAAAGTTGAGAAAGGCGAGATCGTGGGATTTCTTGGTCCCAATGGCGCCGGTAAGTCAACAACGATGAAGATCATCACCGGCTATTTGCAGCAAACAGGCGGTGAAGCCTTTGTATCCGGGATCAATGTCAGCGCTGACCCTTTGGAAACAAAAAAAAGGATTGGTTATTTACCCGAAGCAAATGCATTGTATTATGATATGTATGTAAGAGAGTACCTGGGGTTCGTGGCAGAGGTTCATAAGATCAAAAGTCAAAAGTCAAAAATCGAAGATATAATCTCCTTAACAGGGCTGAAGGTGGAAAGCAGGAAAAAGGTCGGACAATTATCCAAAGGCTATAAGCAAAGAGTTGGTTTGGCGGCGGCACTTATTCATGACCCGGAGGTTTTGATATTGGATGAACCCACTTCAGGTCTTGATCCAAACCAGATCATTGAAATACGGGAAGTGATCAAACAACAGGGAAAAGATAAAACAGTTTTATTCTCTTCCCATATTTTACAGGAAGTTGAAGCCATGTGCGACCGTGTGATCATTATCAACAAAGGTGAGCTGGTTGCAGACGATAAACTTACAAATCTCAGGAAGAATTCCGGATCGGCAACAAAGGTGGTTTTAGAATTAAAGGAAATAGTTGAACCGGAAGGGATGACTGCTGTGTTTGGAAAAGCTGTGAACCGCGTCAGTCCCACAACATGGAGTTTTGAAACCGGTGATCCGGAAAAATTGAAGAAAGAAATTCTGCAGCATACTTTACAAAACAATTTAAATGTCGTCTCCCTGCAAAGTCAGACCACTAACCTGGAAGATGTATTTCGAAACCTGACTGCGTAGTATAATATGAAATAGTCTCAATTTGATCTGTCAAGATGCAATTGAGTTTTACACGGTAAGAAAATATTCGATACAAATCCGAAATGCCAAGCTTGAAATCCGAAAAAGTCTTACATCGGGATCGATTATTTCGAGTTTTGGATTTTAATGCTTCGAGCTTATTTGGAGCTTGTTTCTCGAAAACAACAGCTATTTTTTAAGAGCATCTACCCCTTATACCCCCGAACCAATCCCTTTTTGCTGCAAATCCTGAAAACTGTTTCTTTGCACAGCGAATGCTCCTGCCATAGACGTCTTAATCCATTCTTTAAACTAATCAATCTGACATGAGTTACATTTCTGAAATTTTTGCAAGACAAATATTAGACAGTCGCGGTAATCCAACTGTCGAAGTAGATGTATTAACGGATGAAGGTGCATTGGGCAGAGCTGCCGTTCCGAGTGGCGCCAGCACCGGCATACATGAGGCAGTCGAACTGCGGGATGATGATAAGAAAAAATACCTGGGCAAAGGAGTCTTAAAGGCCGTGAAAAATGTCAATGATACCATCACCCCGGCATTGGTTGGCTACGATGTAGCTGATCAGACAGGTATTGATCAATTGATGATTGCATTGGACGGAACTCCCAACAAAGGGAAGTTAGGGGCTAATGCAATCCTGGCTGTAAGTATGGCTGTTGCAAAAGCTGCCGCAGAAGAAGCTTCATTGCCGCTGTATCGCTACGTGGGGGGTACCAATGCGAAAACATTACCGATTCCAATGATGAATATTCTGAACGGAGGAGCCCATGCTGACAATAAAATCGATTTCCAGGAATTCATGGTGATGCCCGTCGGTGCATCGACATTCAGTGAAGGATTAAGATGGGGTGTTGAGATCTTCCATGCTTTGAAGGGGGTGTTAAAGAAAAAAGGATTTAGCACCAATGTGGGCGATGAAGGTGGTTTTGCCCCAAATATTCAAAGTAATGAAGAAGCAATTGAAACCGTAATGACCGCCATTGAAGCCGCGGGCTATAAAGCAGGATCACAGATCGTAATAGCCATGGATGCCGCTAACAGTGAATTATGGAATTCTAAAAAGAAAAAATATGTTTTTCATAAAAGCAGTGGGAAAGAAATGACCAGCGATCAATTGGTGAAATTCTGGGCTAACTGGGTAAAACAATATCCCATCGCTTCGATTGAAGATGGCATGGCGGAAGATGACTGGGATGGCTGGAAAAATCTTTCGACATCGGTCGGGAGCAAATGCCAGTTGGTAGGCGATGATCTGTTTGTGACGAATGTAACCAGGTTGCAGCAAGGCATCGATAGGGGAATAGCTAATGGACTATTGGTGAAAGTAAACCAGATTGGAACGGTTACTGAAACGATCAATGCGGTTACACTCGCCCAGCACAACGGCTATAATACGATCATGAGTCATCGCAGCGGTGAGACAGAAGATACTACGATTGCTGACCTGGCTGTGGCATTGAATTGCGGACAGATTAAGACAGGATCAGCTTCACGTACTGACCGGATGGCGAAGTACAACCAGTTAATAAGAATTGAAGAATTGCTGGGCGACTCAGCTATTTATCCGAAAGGAAAGATCAAATTCGGTCGATAAAAAAGGAACGCGGATGACACGAATGTGAAGGATTTACGCGGATTTTTTGAGAGATAAGGGCAAAAATAAAATAGCCGTGAGAATCCCTGCCCGTCCGGTCAGGCGGGCGTTGAATCTGTGTTGTCCGTGTTCCATTTATTTTTGAAACATGGACATTGACGTTTCGAAATTAAAGGGCAGGCATGTATCTCTTGAATTATTAACGGAAGACCACCGTGAAATCATACGGCCCATCGCCAAAGATGAGCGTATCTGGGAGTTAAACCGGATGCTCCTCATCGATGAAACCTACGACAGCCAATTCGACTCTTACTTTGCCTTCGCCATGGATCCTATGGGAAGGGGCGAGCAGCATACATTTGTAATACATAAGACCGGCGAAAAAGAGATTATCGGTATGACCCGCTTTTATGAACTAAGCGAGAGGCATAAGAGAGTAGCGATTGGTTATACATGGTACATTCCTTCGGTATGGCGGAAAGTACATAATAAAGAATGCAAGCTTTTGTTGCTCCAATACGCTTTTGAAGAATTGGGGTTTAACCGGGTTGAATTTACGGTGGCAAGCCAGAACATACGATCCCAGAAAGCGGTCGAAAAGATCGGGGCCGTTAAAGAAGGCGTGATGAGAAAGCACTCGTACAGGAATGATGGCAGTCAATCGGACACAATACTGTTCAGTATTATCAATGATGAATGGCCTGTGAATAAAGAAAAGCTGAAGCAATTGATCACCGAAAGCGAAAATGATTAACTTTATCACCGAATCCATACAATGAAATTGCTAACCCATATTCCTGCCTGGCTGAAAAATAAATTCTTTATTGCACTAACCCTTTTTGCTTTCATAATTTTGATCTTTGATAAAAACGATCTTTTTACACAGATGGATCGGAAGAGGCAATTGCGTGAACTTCTTCAAAGCAAACAGTATTTTGCTGACCAGATTTCGGCAGAACAGGCCGTATTGGACAATATGAAAACCAATCCTGGCACCCTGGAAAGATATGCCCGGGAAAAATACCTGATGAAACGTGATAATGAGGATCTTTATATTATCCCTGAAAATTCCCCCCAGATCAAGAAATAGGCGTTTTTTGCACAATAAGGGCTTCAATTAGTCGTTTTAATATCTGACATTCTCTAACTGGACATTTATTTAATTTATTGGACATCAATGGTTTGCTAATGACAAATTTTACACCTGAGGATCTTTTACTGTACCTGTACAAAGAAACCTCTTTGCAACAAACTGCTGAGATCGAAGAGGCCTTATCCAATGATTGGGCGCTTCGGGAAAAGCTGGCAGTACTAAAAATATCCATGCAAAGACTAGACAAACTGGTGGTAGCTCCCCGTACTGAAGTAGTACTAAATGTGCTTAACAAAGCACGGCAAGAGTCCACCGAAAAGGTTTAAGCTCCTCTTTAATCAAATGTATTTGGCATCCGCCTTCGGCGGATGCTTTTTTATTTTAGCTAAGAGATTAAAGGAGAAAAGGAGAGGAAAGAGAGGCGGTTGAAATACCGGATAGTCCTATTCTTTTTTTCTCCTTTTCTCTTTTCTTCTCTTACCTTTTTCTCTTTTTTCCTCTTAGCCTTTCCCCGCTTAGCTTTGTAACCATGACCCGTAAAGAACGTTACCAATTTGTTTTTGATTATTTCGAAAAACACGGTCCGGAAGCAGAGACAGAATTGATCTATGATAATCCCTATGAATTACTCGTTGATGTAATTCTTTCGGCCCAATGCACCGACAAAAGGGTCAACGAAACCACGCCAGCCTTGTTTAGAAAATATCCTACTGTCGAATCACTGAGTAAAGCCACCATTGATGATGTGTTTCCTTTTATTAAAAGTATCAGCTACCCGAATAATAAAACAAAACATTTGATTGGAATGGCAAAGATGGTGATGGAAAAATTCAATGGCCGGATACCTATGACGGTCGATGAATTGATGCAACTACCAGGTGTGGGAAGAAAAACAGCGAATGTCATCACCTCGGTAGTTGATCAGCAACCTAACATGGCTGTAGACACTCATGTTTTCAGAGTGAGTAAACGTATTGGCCTGGTCTCAAAAACTGCTTCCACTCCATATGCTGTCGAAACCGAATTAGTAAAAAATATACCGGTTGAAATGATCCATAAAGCCCATCACTGGCTGATCTTGCATGGCCGCTATGTCTGTGTGGCAAGAAACCCCAAATGCGGAGAGTGCGGATTGAAGCCGGTTTGTATTTATTATAACAGCAAAATCAAACCGGTATTGCTAGCAGGAGGACCGTCAAGATAGGAGATCGACTTCCATCATTGAAGAATTTGTTTATTCACGCTGATTGCCGTGAAATAAAACATCGCCGTTAATTGTTTTTCCACATACACAAGTAACATTTTTTTGCCGGCAGCAATTGTTCACTTACATTTAATTGTAAGCCGCCCCATCTAAACGATCTCGCTTAATCCACCCGATGATTTCGATCCATTCAAACTTCACCGCTGATGGGGAGATTACTAGTACTTCTTTCACTGAAACTATGCATTCTGCAATCCATTTCCGTCCGCGCTCAATTTTATTATTATAACCAAAAATATTATAACACTGAATGGCTATTTGAAATGGGTGCGTCGGCGGGAATAATGAATAGCCTAACTGATATCGGCGGAAAAAAGGGGATTGGAAAGAAGTTCATTAAAGACCTGAACTGGGAAATGACCAGGCCCGGCTTCGGTCTTTATGCCATGGGAACGTACAAAGATATTCTTGGTGTTCGGCTGGAAGGATCCTTTGGTAGCATACGTTCCTATGACAGCATTCTAAAAAAAGTGGGACCCTCTACCCAGGGCAGATATGAACGCAATTTGAGTTTTAAAAGCAATATCGCGGAGGTCCACATTGCTGCAGAATTGCATCCGCTTTTTTTTAAGAGATATGAAGAAGGAAAAGCGCCTTTATTATCTCCTTATGTTGTTGCAGGCATTGGCTTTTTCACTTTCAATCCTCAGGCTTATTTTAATGGCGACTGGCATTACCTGCATCCTCTCCGTACCGAGGGCCAGGGTTTTAGTGAATACCCTGACCGGAAAACATATTCACTTACCCAATTAGATATTCCATTGGGCATGGGGGTAAAATATGAATTTAGCCCATTCGTCAGTGGCCGGCTGGAATTTCTGTACCGGATCCTATTTACAGATTATATCGATGATGCAAGCCAGGTTGATTATGTGGACCCCGCTCTATTCATAAATTATTTGTCACCTTCAAATACTGCGCTTGCTCAACAATTATCAGATCGCAGGTTATCGGCAATAAAAAATAATCAGCGCGGGGACCCAAAGGATAATGATGCTTTTTTCACCATCCAATTGAAGATCGGAATAACGTTGAGAACAGCGAGACGTAAGCCGTAACAAGGTACCTTTTGAGAACAATGACTGGCTGGGCGTTTTGCGTCAATTGAACGAAACCACGACGACAAACCAGCTACGGGACACAAACAAGTAAGAAAGCCGGTTCCTCAATTCTTCCAGTTAGCCATAACCGGCTGCACAAACTGCGGAAAAAAGACCCCTTAGATCTGTCCGCTGAAGCCAATAGGTTCCCTTATTTCTTCCCGCGGCATAGATTTTGTAATTTTAATATATAAAATGGGAATTGATTACCTGTCATCGTCAGACGAATGCTGCATTATTTAATAAATCGGATGTATACCTCTTTCATTAATTCTTTATTTATTGTTCTTCTTGTTTTTTGCACTGGCTGCCGGAGTAATAGTGATGGTGAATTGCCTTCACCACCGGAATATGATCTAAACGAGCCTACGACCGTTAAATTACCGACTTACCTCGATGAAATTTCGGGAATCACTTATTACCCGAAAGACAAAACTGTTTTCGCGATTTGTGATGACAAATCATGGATCTATAAAGTTTTTCTCTCAGGGAAGATGAACATTGAGAAATGGAAGATTGGTGATAAAGGTGATTTCGAAGATGTCGTACTTGTTGACAGCACTTTTTATATTTTACAAAGCAAAGGCAATATTCTCAGCCTCCAATTTGTTGCTGCTGATTCCATAACCGTTAAAGAATATGCATTGCCGTCCCAGGGCAAGAACGAGTTTGAGATCCTTTACCTGGATAAAGAACATAACCGGCTGATCATGTTATGTAAAGATTGCCAGGCAGACGACAGCAATTCACTGACCGCCTGGGCATTTGATCCCGGCACTTCAACTTTCTCGCCCAATCCTGCGTATGTTATAGATGTTCGCAAAATAGAAGCCTTAACGCAGGAGAAAAAAGTAAAATTCAAACCTTCTGCCGCAGCGATTCATCCGGTCACAGGTCAACTATTCATCATTTCATCCATCAATAAGGTTCTTGTGATGGCCGATAAAAACGGCGTTCCCGAAAAAGTATATAAAATTAACCCCAAGCTGTTTAAACAACCCGAAGGACTCACATTTAGCCCCGAAGGTCATTTGATCATTTCCAATGAATCAGCAGATGCGGGAGCAGCCAATATCCTGGTATTTAAATACAACAAAGGGAGATGAAAAAAATTGTTGTTTATCTCGCGTTTTTATTGACTGCATCGCATGTTGTTACTGCCCAGGATAGCCTGACCACAAGAATCGTATTGATCGGGGATGGCGGGCAGTTCACCGAGGGGAAACATCCCGTATCAGATGCAATAAGAGCAACTGTACCGCTTGACGCTAAAACTGTAGTTGTGTTTTTAGGTGATAACGTATATAAAGTGGGATTGCCCGATGACCAGGTAATTACGTATGCTTTGGCCCACAATGTGCTCGATTCACAGGTTTCGATTGTCGCTAATACCAAAGCAAGATTATACATGATACCGGGGAATCATGACTGGAATAACGGGTCATTCAACGGCATTCAAACTGTTGTGAGGGAGCAAATCTATGTTAGTCAGCTTGGAAAAGATAATGTAAGATTCTATCCTGAAGGCGGCTGCCCCGGCCCTGTCGAAATACCCATCAACGATGATGTTGTATTGATCGTGATCGACAGCCAATGGTGGCTTCATCTTTATGATAAACCCGGGATTGAATCTGATTGCGAGTTTAAGACTAAAGACGAAGTGGTAACCCAATTAGGGGAGCTGTTTCTGAAGAATTACAAGAAATTAGTTATCGTGGCAACTCACCATCCTTTTCGCAGCAATGGTGTTCACGGTGGATTGTTTGGTTGGAAGCAACATCTCTTTCCCTTTACAGACATGAAGAAAGGCTTATACATTCCGCTCCCTGTTCTTGGATCGATTTATCCCATTGCACGGGGAGTATTTGGTACCCCACAGGATCTGAAACACCCGGATTATGTAAATATGATACATGACATTGAAGAGGTAGCTAAAACTCATCCAAATGTTATCTATGTTGCCGGGCATGAACATAACCTGCAATTGCTGAAAGACACCGGAACCTATTATATTGTTTCAGGCGCCGGCTCTAAAACCTCCCGTGTAACTAAAAGCAAGAGAAGCCTTTTTGTTTCTGAAAATACCGGGTTCGCAACGCTTGAAATTTCTAAAAACAAAAATGTAAGAGCTTCATTCTATACAGTGACCGATTCGTTACGGAAACCTTACTCTGAAAACATTTTGAATTTTTCAAAATTACCCGAAACAAAAGAGGCCCCTGTGGTCGTTGATGATGCGGAATTCAAGGATACTGTGAACGTGGCAGCCAGTGACAAGTACGTTGATCCTACCTCAATCCAGAAATGGGCAGTGGGGCAGAATTATCGTGACGAGTGGGGAACGCTGGTAAACATGAGAGTATTTCATCTCAGGAAAGAAAAGGGCGGTCTTAAAATAACAGGTTTAGGCGGGGGAAAAAATTCAAAGTCACTAAAGCTCGTAGATCCAAAGGGAGGTGAATGGACATTACGTACCATTGATAAAGAGCCGGCGAAGGCTATTCCCGAAATGTATCGTAAAGCCATCGGGGAACAAATTATAGTTGATCTTGGCTCTGCTGCCCACCCTTATGGGGCGCTGGTTGTACCTGATATCGCTGCTTCACTTAATATTGTAGTAGCTAAGCCCGAGGTTTTGTTTGTACCTGATGATCCTGCTCTCGGCGTGTACAGGCCTTTATTTGGAAATAGTGTATGTATGCTGGAATCTCAAGACCCCATGCCTGACGGCTCTGATTCAAAGAGCACCGGAAAGCTATTGCAAAAAATGGTAGAAGACAATGATCACAGGGCTGATCAAAAATCAGTACTGAAAGCGCGGCTGATGGATATGCTGATTGCCGACTGGGATCGTCATTTTGATCAGTGGAAATGGGGTACACGAGATACAGGCAGAGGTAGAATTTATTATCCGATTCCTAAAGACAGGGACCAGGCACTGGCCTATTCAGACGGCTTTATTGTCAAGTATGCGTCCGGCAATACCCTTCCTTTTCTTAAAGGGTTTCGCCATACTATTTCGAAAATAAATTGGCTTAACTGGACGGCCAGGGACTTTGACCGGGCTTTTTTAAATCAACTTTCTGCTGTAGAATGGAAAGAGATGATTGAAGTATTTCAGAAAAATCTGACAGACAGTGTTCTGGATAAAGCAGTACAGCGGTTTCCTGCTCAGATATACGCAGAAGATGGTAAAGTAATTACCGAAAAACTAAAAAGCAGGCGTGACCAGATGATGAAAGAAGGAATGAAATATTATCATTTTCTTTCCCATTATGTCAATATTGTCGGGAGTAATAAACGCGAATACTTCCGGATCAGCCGGGAACCTGATGACAGGCTGAAAGTTGCTGTCTATGAGAGGAGAAATGATATGGATACAGCATACCGTTTATACCAGCGCACCTTCGATCTCAAAGACACTAAAGAACTCAGGTTATATGGCTTGAATGGTAACGACCTTTTTGTGACTGATGCGGATGTCAGATCACGAATTAAAATAAGGATCATCGGCGGACGGGGAAATGATACTTTCGATATTAAAGGCCGCGTTCCTACCATTCTTTATGATATTGATACTTCCGCAAATTATGTTCAGAATAAGAGCCATACGCGGGTATACTTTTCCTCCCGGCCGGATGTGAATAGCTTTGACTGGGTCGAAAACGAATATTCCACTTACCGGTTTCCCAGATTACGCGCTGCTTATAACACGGATGACGGGGTGTTTATCAGTGGGGGGTATTGGCGAAAAACGTATGGATTCAGAAGGAGCCCGTTTGCCAGTTATAATCAAATAAGCTTTGCGTATGCATTTAAAAAAGCTTTACGGATAAACTACCAGGGTGAATTCAACCATTTATTCAAATATAATGACCTCGTTTTGCAAGCCGATTATGCCCAGCCGGCACTAAGCAATTTTTTTGGCCTTGGCAATAATACTGTAATCGATGAAAGCAAGAATATAAGTTATTACCAGGCACGTTATAAGTACACAGAAGCATCTGTATTTATCAGGAAAAGAATTTTTGACAAACTGAGTATCATGGTTGGGCCATCCTTTTACCAGTACCGGGGATTTAACGCTGAAACCAATATGGGGAAACTGCTTCAATATCCTTCTTTAATATCCCTCGATTCATCAGGAGTGTATGATAAGAAAACATATCTGGGCGGAAAACTGGTAATGAACGTAAATAATCTCAATAATATCTTATTCCCTTCAAGAGGGATAGACTGGATCACTGAATTCTCATATTTAGCCGGAGTGAGCGGCAAAAGTAACCCGGTAACAAAATTCACTACGGACATGATTGTGTATGCCAGCTTCAATTCGCCGGCAAAGCTTATCACAGTCGTAAGGCTGGGTTGGGGGCATATTTTCAGTAAGAATTTTGAATATTTCCAGGCACTCGATCTCGGAGCCAATAATTATTTGCGCGGATTCAGGAAAAACAGGTTCAGCGGTTCCACCAGGGCATATGCTAACCTGGAAATGAGATTAAAATTGTTTACTTCAAAGTGGTATGTGCTGCCGGGAGACTTCGGTCTTCTTGGCTTTGACGATATAGGACATGTATCAATGAAGAATCAATCCTCCGGCAAATGGCATAATTCCTATGGCGGCGGTATCTATTTTGTTCCTTTTAATATGATGATAGTTTCTGCCACCATTGCTTTTTCAAAAGAGGAAGAATTGATCAACGTGTCCACCGGCGCCAGGGTCAATATTACGTTTTAATAAACTGTATGGACTATACTACAATTTTTCAACGAGCTGAAAGTTTTGTAAAGGGGCTATTTGAAAAGAATGACAACAAAGCATTGGTATTTCATAATCTTGAACATACCAGGGAAGTTGTGGCCAGGGCCAAAGAGATCGCCTCGCATTTTGATCTTTCTGAAAAAGACCAGGCTATTGTGTACATCTCGGCGTGGTTTCATGATACAGGGCACATTTTCGTTGAACCTGCCATGCATGAAGTAAAAAGCATAGAATTAATGAAATCATTCCTTGCCCGGGAGGAAACCGGAGCTGAAGAACTGGTAAAGCCTGTGGAAAAATGTATTTTGTCTACCCGTATGGGCTACGAGCCAAAAACACTTCCTGAACAGATCATGTGCGATGCTGATACTTATCATTTTGCTGCCCCCGAATTTAAGAACGGCAATAAACAATTAAAAAAAGAACTAATACTGCGTAAAATAATTACCCGAACTACCAACTGGAATAAGAAATCCCTGGAATTCATGGAAGCACATCAATATTACACTCCTTATTGTAAAGATCTGCTTGAAGAAGGCAAACAAAAAAATATTGAACGGCTTCGCAAAAAAATATTAGAGACCGAAATGAAGGGTCCGGCTGCCCATGGTAGGAAAAAGGCAAATTCAATAAGTCCGAAAGAAGAGAAAAACAATGCCAGTTTATTAAGCAAGGGGATACAAACCATGCTGCGCCTTACGTCAGGTAATCATCTTGACCTTAGTGACATGGCAGACAGGAAAGCCAATATCCTGATCTCAGTAAATGCACTTATTATTTCTGTTATCTTATCGGTATTAATTCGTCGCCTGGAGGTGGACACCTACCTTACCATTCCTACTATTACTTTCCTCGTATCTTCATTAATCACCATTGTAATCGCCATCCTGGCTACCCTGCCCAAAGTAAGTGGGGGCCGTTTCAGTAAGGAGGACATCCTGAATAAAAGAACCAACCTTCTTTTCTTTGGAAACTTCCATAAAGCTACCTTGCCGGAATATGAGTGGGGTATGCAGCAAATGATGAAAGACCATGAATACCTGTACGGTGCGCTGATAAAAGATATTTACTACCTCGGCGTAGTGTTAGGAAGAAAATACAAATTATTGCGCATGGCTTATTACGTTTTCATGGTAGGCATTATCATATCCGTTCTGGCTTTTGCTGTGGCGGTAATATTAAACAAGGGCGGACCTGAACCATCCGCCACTATGCCGTTTTGACTTTGATATATAAATTTCAGCATTAAAGGGTATGAGATCAACTAAACTAATATGGAGACAAATACCTGTTGCTACCAAGTACAGATATAAAATAGTCTTACTTATTGCCCTGGGCTGGACCCTTATAGATCTGCTTTATCTTTTTATCAGGTTACGGCTTCCGGGCATTTCCCCTGACCGCGATTTATTTAATTACAGCAATTTCAGTGTTGTATTGCTCCGGATAGTAGTTGTATTTCTTATTAGCGCAGGATTTGCTTCCGTGTTGTTTTTCCAGGCTCACGGGAAGACTCTTGAATTACCCCTGGGAATAAATTTTCTGTTAAAGACGGGTTTGCTTCTTCTGCTGGCTTTCCTGATGAACTTTTTTATTTATTTCATTTATTCAGTTGTTTTCCTTGACAGAGCTCCTTTACGCAGTTTAAACAATTTTGCCTATAACGCTTTTCACTCGACATGGATGATAAAAAAGATACCCGGCTGGTTGCTTACGTTTTCGCTATTGCAGGTGATAGTGGAAATGATCAAAAAATATTCCCCGGAGATCTTCTTTGATGTATTATCAGGCAAATACCGGCATCCAAAAGTGGAAAAGCGGATCGTTATGTTCATCGATCTTAAAGACTCTACTCCCATTGCCGAAAAACTGGGGCATGTCGATTATTTCAGATTTATTCGAAAGTTTATTGAGGTTGTATCTACAGCACTCATCCAGTATCGCGGGCGTATTTACCAGTATGTAGGTGACGAGATAGTTGTTTCCTGGATATATAATCCAAAAAACGCGAAGAACTGTATGGATGCGTTAATAGAAACCCGCAAACAGATACAGCAAGGCGGCGAAGGCTTCCGCCGGTATTTTAATATCATACCCGAATTCAGAGTAGGAATCCATATCGGGGAAGTGACGGTAGGTGAGATTGGGACTCTCAAAAAAGATATTGCCATGAGTGGCGATACAATGAATACCACAGCCAGGATCAGAAGTGCCTGCAGCGAACTCAATCAAAAATTTATTGTATCAAAAGATGTCATAGATAGCCTTGACCTGAAAGACTGGCAAAGCGAAAGCCTTGGGATCATTGATCTGAAAGGAAAAAAAGATGGGATAGAATTATTTGCTCTGAAGATCTGATAACTGGTCAATTACTTTTTTGGCAAATAAGCAACCAGCTCAATTTCCAACTTCGCGTCAGCCATAAACAAACGGCTGATCTGCACCCATGTTGCGGCCGGAAAATCTCCTTTATAAAAAGCTTTTCTTACGGCATTATGCTGCTTCATGGCTTCAATATCTGTTGTATACAGATTTTCTTTTACCACGTTTTGAAAGGTTGCACCGTAATGTTGCAGCGTTCTTTCCAGGTTTTCATATACTCTTTTGATACCCTCCGGGGTCACGTCCCTTGCCACTGTCCCGGATATATAAATGACATTATCGATCTTAACTGCCTGCGCATAGCCTGAAGTCGTATCCTGTTCGCCCCTGCCCCAGTTGAATTTTTCTTTTTTGATAGCATTGTCCTGCGCAGTTAGTTGAGAATTCAGTAAAACTGAAAAAACCAGTACAATAAGAATAGGTCTCATAAAAATGATTTTACTGAAAGTACGTACTGGATATCTAATAAAAAAACAGGAGCAGTTAATTGATGTTAATTTTTTGATCGATTTTCATTCAAAAAAACTGTTCTTTTTTCAATCGGCTACTTCTCATTTCCTGAAAATTATTATAGGCTTGTAAATTGGGCTAAAGCCCGATCGGGGTTCTAAATCAATTGCCCCGCCCTTAAGGGCGGGGCAATACACTATTTGCATAAAGGGCTTTAGCCCAACATTGAGAGTCTTAGAAGTTACAGAACAAGTTTTACAACATCCCTTTGATCACTTCCACGAGTTCCGTTTTAGTAATCGGCACTCCCATTATTTTATTATACCCTTTTGCATCCACAAAATAAACATCACGGATAATTTTTATCAATTGTCCATTGTTGATTTCAGGTATCAATACCTTTTCATAATTCCTTAAAATATCCCCCAGGTTCTTCGGGAAAGGCCGAACATAACGCAGGTGCGCATGCGCTACTGAGTGCCCTTTCTTTACCAGCTCAGCTACCGCGGATTTGATAGCTCCATATGTAGAGCCCCATCCAAGGACCAGTAACTCTCCTTTTTCAGGACCATTATCAATTTTTTGCTCGGGAATGTATTCGGCGATCTTGTCTACCTTTTCCTGCCTGATCTTTACCATCAATTGGTGATTCTCCGGTTCATAACTGATATTGCCGGTAACATTTTGTTTTTCCAGCCCGCCTATCCGATGCTCTAATCCGGGTGTACCGGGCAACGCCCAGGGCCTTGCTAATTTTTCATCTCGTAAATAAGGCTGAAATTTTTCTTCCATATCCCCTAATTCGGTTTTGAACTTTACATGGATGGGCGGCAATTCTTCTGATTTTGGGAACTTCCAGGGTTCGGCGCCATTGGCGATATAACCATCACTTAAAAATATAACCGGTGTCATGTGTTGTACCGCGATCCGGACTGCTTCATACACCGCATCAAAACAATCCGCGGGTGTTGATGCAGAAACAACAGGCATCGGGCTTTCTCCATTTCTTCCATAATACGCCTGCAACAGATCGCTTTGTTCTGTCTTTGTAGGCAAGCCGGTTGAGGGACCACCCCGTTGTATATCTATAATAAGCAAAGGGATTTCAAGCATCATGGCAAGACCCATTGCTTCGGCTTTCAATGCCATACCGGGTCCTGAAGTAGTTGTGACACCCAGTGATCCCCCATAAGCGGCACCAATGGCGGATGTAATAGCAGCAATTTCATCTTCCGCCTGGAACGTTTTTACACCAAAATTTTTATGACGGGCTAACTCATGTAGAATGTCTGATGCAGGGGTAATTGGATATGATCCAAGGTATAATGGCAAACCGCTTTTTTGCGAAGCTGCTATCAATCCGTAGGCCAGCGCCTGGTTACCCATGACGGAACGATAAGCACCTGCGGGCATCTTTGCTTTTTCTACCTTGTAGGTGGTACCAAAGGCCTCGGTAGTATCACCAAAATTATAACCGGCTTGCAACACTTTCCTATTGCTGTCATATATGTCTTGCTTTTTCCCAAATTTCTCCTTCAAAAAAGTAAGCGTGTTATCCATATCACGGCCATACATCCAATACAGGAAACCCAGCACAAACATATTCTTGGCCCTGTCCTTCTCTTTCATCCCCATGGTGAATTCTTTCAGCGCCTCTCTTGTCATCTTCGTCACATCAATTTTTATTACTTCATAACTTTCCAGGCTGGAGTTCTCTAAAGGGTTTTCACCGTCGGGATAATTAGCCAGCCGAAGATTCTTTGAATCAAAGCCATCTGTATTGACAATGATCTTTCCTCCCTTTTTCAGCGCTGTTAAATTTGTTTTTAATGCCGCCGCATTCATTGCTACCAATACATCGCAGGCATCTCCGGGTGTGTAAACTCTGTCCGATGAAAACCTCAATTGAAAGCCGCTTACCCCTGGCAAGGTGCCCTGAGGCGCCCTGATCTCAGCCGGGAAATCCGGAAAAGTGGAAAGGTCAATACCGAGTAAAGCTGTATTGTTCGTGAACTGAGTGCCTGTTAATTGCATACCGTCGCCGCTGTCTCCGGCGAACTTGATCACGACATCATGTAGAACTTCCTGTTTGCGGGCCATTGCTTTGAAAATTGTCCGGCAATTTACGATAGTTTGGTGAGTTGTGAATGGTGCGTGGTGAATAGAATCCCGCAGGACCGGTTCGCTTACCGCCTTGTTAACGCTTGTCCAAATCATAACAATTGAATGATCTTCCCAGGGCCGGCTCACAATCCACCATCCACCACTTATTCGTGTACGCTTTTATCAATTCTTTAGCTATGAAAATTTGCTAGTCGCCCCATTCTGTCTATAATTTCATCTTCAAATAAATCACACCAAACCATGTATCATGCAGACCCAGCCGACGAAGGTGAGCCTTCCAGCGGCTTTTTTTATTTCTACTCCTTTCCCATTATCATTGTTTCCGTCTTATTATTCTCTTGTCAACCCGGCAGGCAAAAAGTAAAAGCTGTTCAACCCGTCATTGCAAAAGACAGCAGTAAGCCGGCAGTAAAGAAATCACAGGTGGTTGCAAAAGAGAAACCGAAAAAAAAGAAAAAGAAGATCTACCTGACTTTTGATGATGGCCCCAACAAAGGAACAAAGAATGTGCTTGACATTGTTCAGCAAGAAGATATCCCTGTGACATTCTTCATTGTTGGCGAGCATGTCTTTGCAAGTATAGGTCAAACCCAGGTATGGGATAGTTTGAAAATGTCGAAGAATATAGAGTTATGCAATCACAGCTATACTCACGCACTGCATAATAAGTTTGAAAAGTTTTATGAACAACCCGATACCGTGGTAAAAGATATGCAGAAAACCAAAGAGAAATTATTGCCCGGTAATGATATCGTAAGAACACCGGGTCGTAACAGCTGGCGTATCGACAGTCTGCATTTTACCGACATCAAAAAAAGTAAAACAGCCATTGATTCCTTGCAGCAGGCGGGCTTTGTTGTTTTCGGATGGGACCTCGAATGGCACTATGACCACAAAACATTAGCCCTGAAAAATACGGCCGATGAATTGTTGAACCAGATAGACAGTTTATTCAATCATGATAAGACCAAAACAAAGGATAACATGGTAATCCTGGCCCATGACCAGGTCTATCAAAAAAGCAGTGATTCTTCACAATTGCGTGATCTTATTCAAAAGCTGAAAAAAAAGGATGACTATGAGTTGGCGCTGGCAAGCAGCTATCCGGGTATAGTGAAAGAAAGGATCGATTCTTTAAAAGTGGTGTCAACGCAGTGAGGGGAGAAGTGAGTGGTGAATGGTGAGTGGGATTCATGGATTAAAATCGCATTCTGTCACTCCGTGCATCCGTGGCAAATTCAAGTTGGCCCATTACACGCTTTCCGTCATTTTTAAAATTGAAATTTGCTTCGGTTGCTGTTTATTTGCACAAAAATTAAGGTACCATGAAAAAAGTCATCGGCATATTAGCATTTACTTTTATCGCATCTATTTCATTTTCTCAAACCACGATGAAACAGTATACAGTCGGGCATCCTTTTTATATCAGCCTGCCGGAGTATATGAATAAGACAGCTGGCATCAACGGCGATGCCTCCATCCAGTACAAAAATGAAGTGAAAGATGTTTTTGGGTTTGTAATTGAAGACAATAAAGAAATACTTAAAATGGCTGAAATGAACTACTCTTCCATTACTGAGTTTTATGAAGATTTCATCAAGGGATTTATTGAGGGTGAAGAACAAGTAAAGCAATCACAGCCCATTAGCCTGAAAAAAGGCGATATCAATTTTATAGAAGCCGATGTAAGTTATTTTGACAAAAATGCGCAGGCAGAAATTTATTACCTGGTAGGAATTGTGGAAACCAAAAAGGCTTATTACAAAGTATTATCATATTGTTCCCTTAGCAATAAAGCTAAATTCAAAGAAGATTTTAAAAAAATACTTTATAGCTTAAAAGATTAATAGCCTCAATCGCTTTTTTCTGGATTTGATCTCTCAAGATGCAATTGATTTTTATAGGATAAAGATAGATTCAATCTAAATCCGAAATCCCAGGCTCGAAATCCGAAAAAGTCTTCCATCGGGAGCGGTTTTGTCGAATTTCCCTGCCTGTTCGGTCCATAGGACTCCTTTGGAGCAGACAGGGGATTTTTTTTTAAACTTATTCGCTGAAGTTGCTTTAATTACTAACGACTAATGACTATCGACTAATTACTCCTAACTCCCGACTCCGGACTCTCTTCCTACTCTCTTCCATCCAATAAATTCCCCAGTCCACCCAGGATGCTTCCCTGCTCTTTCCGGTGCCATGTGCCATATTCCACTATTCTTCCGGCAAGACGGCTGATAGGTAATGATTGTATCCAGACTCTGCCGGGTCCCCTCAATTTTGCAAAGAACAAACCTTCACCGCCAAACATCCAGTTCCTGATACCTCTTACAAACTCAATATCGAAATCAATTCCGGGAGTATACGCCACCACACATCCTGTATCTATTTTTAATATCTCACCGGGCACTAACAGTTTTTCGATCACATACCCCCCGGCATGCATAAATGCCATTCCGTCCCCTTCTATTTTTTCCATAATAAAACCTTCTCCTCCAAAAATTCCTGTACCTAACTTTCTTTGAAAATGGATTCCTACGCTTACTCCTTTTGCGGCACAAAGAAATGCATCTTTCTGGGCTATGATCGTTCCGCCAAGTTGCTGCAGGTCCATCGGTATGATTTTGCCAGTATAGGGTGCAGCAAAACTCACTTTTCTTTTTCCCTGGCCCACGTTGGTAAACGCGGTCATAAATAAGCTTTCGCCGGTGAGCACCCTTTTTCCAGCTGACATCAACTTGCCTAAAAGCCCGGTTGACTGCTGCGTTGATCCGTCGCCAAAAATTGTTTGCATCTGGATCCCGTCTTCCATCATCATCATAGCGCCACTTTCGGCGATAGCTGTCTCATTTGGATCCAGTTCTATTTCCACGAATTGGAGCTCTTCCCCATAGATCTTGTACTCTATTTCGTGGTTCGTTCTCGTGGTGTAACTCATGGTTGAAAATTTTTTTTTCAAAGGTAGAAAAGACGGGGAAAGCTTCGACGTCTAATCGGTGAACGGCATTTTTTTCATGCCGGGTTGCCTTATCTTCACACAGCACTCTTTATTAAACCAAAATTTCTTTTATGAAACAAAAACTGATGCTGCTTTCCGGATTTTCCATCCTTTTTTGCATCGTAGTGTCCGGGCAAGCGAAGCTTGTTGAAAAAGTCACCAGGCAAGGAAATGAGATCGTTATACCTTATGAAAAATATGTATTGCCTAACGGGCTTACAGTAATTGTTCATGAAGATCATAGCGATCCTGTCGTGCACGTAGATGTAACATACCATGTTGGTTCGGCGAGAGAAGAGATCGGGAAATCCGGCTTTGCTCATTTCTTCGAGCACATGATGTTCCAGGGAAGTGATCACGTGGCCGATGAACAACATTTTAAAATTGTCAGTGATGCCGGCGGGACCCTAAACGGAAGCACCAACCGTGACCGGACTAATTATTATGAAACTGTTCCTGCCAATCAACTGGAAAAGGCGATCTGGCTGGAAGCTGATCGTATGGGGTTTTTGCTGGATGCAGTAACACAACCAAAATTTGAAATACAACGGTCAACCGTAAAAAATGAAAGAGGACAGAACTATGATAACCGTCCTTATGGTTTGACCAGTGAATATTCTGCAAAGAACCTGTATCCTTATGGCCATCCTTATTCATGGCTGACGATAGGATACATTGAAGAATTGAATAAAGTAAATGTTCAGGACCTTAAGAATTTTTTCCTTCGCTGGTATGGTCCAAACAATGCTACGGTAACTATTGGCGGCGATGTAAATACGGCTGATGTTGTGAAACTGGTTCAGAGATATTTTGGTCCCATTCCCCGCGGCCCGGAGGTATCCCCGGTGAAACTGGATCCGGTTGCCCTGGATAAGGACCGGTATGTAAGTTATGTCGATAATTATGCACGGTCCTCTCAATTGCGTTTGGTATTCCCCACGGTACCTGATTATCATGCCGATGAAGCTGCATTGACCTGTTTAGCCCAGGTTTTGGGTGGAGGCGGAGGCTTTGGTGGCGGTGGTCGCGGCGGACGTGGAGGCGGCGGTGGCGGCGGAAACCGCAATTCTGTTTTCTACCAGACAATCATTAAACCCCAAAAGGCATTGCAGGCAAACGCAAGCAGCCAGTTATCCGAATTGGCCGGTGAGTTTTCTGTGACCATCACTCCTTACCCCGGCAAATCATTGGCAGAAATGGAACAATTGGTCAATGAAGCTTTTGTTGAATTTGAAAAAAGAGGCGTGACAGATGATGATATCGAAAGGTTCAAAAATCAATTTGAAAGCGGCGTGATAAACGGACTGTCAAGTGTATCGGGTAAAGTAAGCCAGTTGGCAGCATTCCAGACTTTCACGGGGAATCCAAACATGGTGAAGACCTTATTGAATAAATATGGCACTCTTACAAAAGAAGATGTGATGAGGGTCTATGAAAAATATGTAAAAGGAAGACCTCATGTTGTATTGAGTGTATTGGCAAAAGGACAGGAGAACTTAATTGCCAAAGAAAACAATTACACCATTGATATGTCACATTATAAGGCTCCTAACTACGGTTATGAAGGATTAAAATATGCAAAGGCAAAAGACAACTTCGACAGGAGTAAAATACCGGGTAACGGTCCTAACCCGGTTGTAAAAGTTCCGACATTCTGGAGAAAAGATTTGTCTAATGGAATTAAAATGATCGGAACCGAGAATACAGAAATACCAACGGTGACTATTTCTATTACTATCCCCGGGGGCCATTTAATGCAGGCAAATGACCTGAATAAAGTCGGCCTGGCAAGTCTTTTTGCCCGTATGATGAACGAGGATACTAAGAATTATACGGCAGAACAGTTTTCTACGGAATTGCAGAAGATAGCGAGTTCAGTGAATGTGGGAAGCGGGAAAGATGAAATCTCATTTAATGTACAATGTCTCAAGAAAAATCTTGACAAGACGCTTGCATTACTGCAAGAAAGAATGTTCAACCCAAAGTTTACTGATGATGCTTTCCAGAGAATAAAGAGACAAACTATGGAAGGTTTCAAGCAAAGCAAATCTCAACCTGCCACTGTTGCCAGTGATGTGATAGCCAAGATCAATTTTGGGCCAAATAATATTCTGGGCCTGGATGAGGGTGGAACTGAGACGACTGTTCCAAATATCACCATTGACGATATCCAGGGTTATTACAACAATAACATCAGCAATAAAGGGATGAAGGTTGTAATAGTGGGTGACGTTAAACAGGCGGAAATATTATCGAAGCTTGATTTCCTGAATAAACTACCGAATAAAAACGTTGAATTGCCAAAGGTGGCGGCAACTCCTCTGCCCAATGCTCAATCACAGATTTACCTGGTAGATATTCCAAAAGCAGCGCAAACAGAATTCCGCGTCGGTTATAATACAGGTTTAAAATATGATGCCACGGGTGAGTATTATAAAGTCGGATTGATGAATTATATTTTAGGTGGATCATTCAACAGCCGCCTTAACATCAACCTCCGGGAAGATAAAGGCTGGACCTATGGCGCCCGTTCATCTTTTATTGGTGACGAATATGATGGTGATTTCGAATTCAGTTCCGGTATCAAGGCAGAAGCCACCGATAGTGCCTTGTTTGAAGTAGTAAAAGAATTGAAGAACTATTCGTCCAACGGAGCTACTGAGGAAGAACTGACATTCCTGAAAAATGCAATCGGCCAACGGGATGCCTTGCGTTACGAAACCGGGCTTCAGAAGGCCGGGTTCATCCGCACGATCCTTGATTATAATTTGCCTGCTAATTATACAGAGATACAGCAGAAGATACTTAAAGGAATGACCAAAAAAGAGATTGACGCATTGGCAAAAAAATATGTTGACGCCAATAAGCTGAACATGTTGATGGTCGGGGATAAAGCAAAAATCCTTCCCGGATTGAAGAGGCTGGGCTATCCCATCGTAGAATTGGATGTCGAAGGTAAACCGGTGGAGAAAAAAGCGTTTTGATAAGTCCGAAAGTCAGTAAAGACGGAAAGTCCGTGAGAATTATCCCTGTCCGAGGGCGATCTCTTACGGACTTTTCTGACTTTCGGATTTGCTGACTACACTATTTGATAGATGGCGATGGCAAAAAGGCCGGATTTTCTTACTTTGCCGTTCTTCCAAAAAACACTTCATATGAAACAAAAGCTATTATTGCTGCCTGTGTTTGGCCTGGTTCTGATTTTCGCCGCAAACGCACAGCCAAGTGCCGCCAATAATGAGGCAAAACTGGTAGAAAAGGTTGTCAAGCAAGGGAATGAGTTGGTGATCCCTTATGAAAAATATGTTTTGCCCAACGGGCTTGTACTGATCGTGCATGAGGACCGCAGCGATCCGGTTGCCCATGTAGATGTGACCTATCATGTCGGTTCTGCAAGAGAAGAGATCGGCAAATCCGGTTTCGCTCACTTTTTTGAGCACATGATGTTCCAGGGAAGTGACAACGTAGCTGATGAACAACATTTTAAAGTTGTAACGGCGGCAGGTGGTACTCTTAATGGCAGTACGAATACGGACCGCACCAACTATTTTGAAACGGCTCCTTCAAATCAATTGGAAAAAATGATCTGGCTGGAAGCTGACCGCATGGGGTTTTTGCTGGATGCTGTAACACAGAAAAAATTTGAAAACCAACGGGAAACAGTAAAGAATGAAAGAGGCCAGCGGGTGGACAATGTCCCCTATGGATTGCTTTTTGAAGAGATGTCAAAAAATATCTATCCATACGGTCACCCCTATTCCTGGCTGACCATCGGATACATTGAGGATCTGAACAGGGTCAACGTAAATGACCTGAAAAATTTCTTTCTCCGCTGGTATGGGCCAAATAATGCTACAGTTACCGTAGGCGGTGATGTAAATACACGTGAAGTCGTAAAACTGGTGGAGAAATACTTCGGACCCATACCAAGAGGACCTGAAGTAAAAGACATGCCTGCAATGGTTCCCGAACTCACCAGGCACCGCTTTGCTTCTTATACTGACAATTATGCCCGCTTACCCATGATGGTTAGGGCATACCCTACAGTTCCCAATTACGATGCTGATGTACCGGCATTATCCTGCCTCGCACAAATATTGGGACAAGGGAATAACTCGGTTTTATACCAGCAATTAACAAAAAAGCAGCTGGCCCTGCAGGCAAACGCTTTTATCGTACCATTTGAGTTGTCCGGCGTTTTTGCTTTCCAGATAATTCCTTTCCCTGGAAAATCATTAGCAAACATGTATTACATGCTCGATAATGCTTTGGATAGTTTTGAAGCAAGAGGGGTGACAGATGATGACATCGCCAAATTCAAAGGGGCATATGAATCCCAATTGATAAATGGCTTGCAGAGTGTCGCCGGTAAAGTGGCCCAGCTCGCTGCCTTCCAGACTCTCGCCAAAGGAAATCCGAATATGATCGGCAAACTGCTGAAAATGTACCAGGCAGTTACCAAAGAAGATGTAATGAGAGTGTACAATAAATACATCAAATACAAACATTGCGTAACAGTAAGTGTATTGCCGAAGAACCAGGAGAAAATGATTGTCGGAGATAATAACTACAAGATTGATAATACCAATTATGTATCTCCCAATTACGGATATGAAGGCCTGGTATATACAAAAGCCAAAGACAATTTTGACCGCAGCAAGACGCCGCCTAATGGAGCGAATCCCGTAGTGAAAGTGCCGGCATTCTGGAAAAAAGACTGGCCCAGCGGTGTAAAGATCATAGGAACTGAAAATACTGAATTGCCTATGATCACCCTGAATATTAAGATCCCGGGGGGCCACCTGTTAAATACAAATGATATTTCCAAAGCAGGCCTTGCTTCTGTCTTCACCGACATGATGAACGATGATACTAAGAAATATACAGCGGAAGAGATGACCCGTGAGTTGCAGAAACTGGGGAGTACCATCAATGTATTCAGCGACAATGACAATATTTCTTTCCAGGTACAATCGCAAAAGAAAAATTTAGACGCTACATTGCTTTTATTACAGGAAAGAATGTTCAATCCCAAATTCACGCAATCAGCATTTGATCGTTTCATGAAACAAAACTTAGAAAGTTTTAAAGTCGCTAAAACACAACCTGCTTCAGTGGCGGATGCTGTATTTGCAAAATTGAATTACGGACCCAATCATATTCTTGGCGTTTCGGGCGATGGAACTGAAGAAACAGTAAAAACGTTCACGCTAAAAGACATGCAATATTACTACGACAACTATATGACTTCACAGGGAACGCAGGTTATCGTAGTGGGAGATATCAAAGAAGATGAAATTCTTCCCAAACTTTCTTTTCTCAACAATTTGCCAAATAAAAAGATCACGATACCCACAATCGCTTCGGCGCCCGTTGTGGAAAAAACAAAGATTTACTTAGTGGATGTTCCAAAAGCTGCGCAAACAGAATTTCGGGTAGGATATGTTACGGGTTTGAAGTATGATGCCACCGGTGAATATTACAAAGCAGGTTTAATGAATTTTGCGTTGGGAGGTGCATTCAATAGCCGGTTAAATCTGAATCTCCGGGAAGATAAAGGCTGGACCTATGGTGCCCGCAGTGGTTTCACCGGGGGCAAGCAAACCGGTGACTTTGCATTTAGTGCCGGTATAAGAGCCAACGCCACGGATAGTGCAATGATTGAAATAATGAAAGAGCTAAAGAATTATGAAGAGAATGGTATCAGTGAGGAAGAGTTAGCCTTTATGAAAAGTGCGATCGGGCAACGTGACGCGTTAAGGTACGAAACCGGTTTCCAGAAAGCAGGATTCATAGGCAACATTCTTGATAATAACCTTCCAGCTGATTTTGTTGATCAGCAAAACAAAATCGTCGCAAACATGACAAAAGCTGAAATTGATGCCCTGGCAAAAAAATGGATCAAGGACGGCAAAATGAATGTGTTGGTAGTAGGCGATAAAGGTAAAATATTACCCGGCCTGCAAAAGCTCGGTTATGAGATCATCGAATTGGATGCCGACGGTAAACCAGTAGAAAAGAAGGCTTTCTAATTAAATTCATCCAGATATTTCAAAGCGTTCCGGTTTTCCGGGGCGCTTCTTTATTTAATTTTTGACTTGTTTTAACAGCTTTTATTTCTTTTGGTTTACGGATAGGTGTAACTTCAGTCAGGTCTTTGTTTGTTAACCATAAACTACTATTATGAAATTCATTTCTACGCTACTCTTTACCATCCTCGTATCAGCAGCAAACAGCCAGGTGTGGAAACTATCAACCCATTACAGTCTAGGTGTTCCGCAGCAACAAATGGAAAAAAACATACAAGCTGTCCATAGCCTGCAGGTAGGAATTCTTTATCAATTAAAACATATAAAACAGTTATCAGCAGGCATTGACTTTGGCATCGGATCTTATGCAAGCAAAAGAATAGAGCAAACGTTCCAGTTTGATAATAATACAGCCGCAATAGTTCCTGTTAATTACAACAGCAATGCATTTAATGTGGCCCTGCAAGGAAGATTAAATCTACTGAACGAGAAATACTGTATTGTCCCATATATTAATGCGAAAGGAGGACTATATAATTTCTTCAGCACAATTTACATTGAGGATCCTACCGAGGCCGGCGGTTGCCATGCCCTTGAGCAAAAAACGATCATGAATGATAAAACGCCTTATTGGAGTGCAGGGGGTGGTTTGCAGATAGATCCTGTCATCTTTTCAAAAACCGGGCGCAAAGGGAATATAATAATAGATATCAGTGCCAACACTATACATGGGGGTACGATGGATTATATTAATACCAAACATCTTACCGATGCGCAAACAGTGAATGATCCTGACGCCAAAGCTGTGCAGGTTAGATTTATTAATGCCAGTACACAGGCAATACATGAACACACGGTAGCGCAGGTATTTACATCTTCATTGCGATTGTTGGAATTCAGGGCGGGTGTGATCATGAAGCTGGGCAAATGCAACTAAATACTTTTCTCTTTATTGTACCGGGAAATTATTTATTTGAGCTCAACTATTGAGGTCATCTTGAAGTTTTCCAGGTATGAAGGGATAAGGCTTAAAGCCACCGGCGGACTGAACGTAACAACAGGGCAACGTTCAAAAAATTGCTTACCTGGCTTTTAGAAGTATTCTTCTTTTCCAACTGCTATTTTATACGCCTTAATAAAAATAGCACCCAGGTTTTTATATGGAGGGATATAATCTTCAAATCCTTCAGTACCGGCCTTGGTCTTAAACTCTCTCCAGAAAGGTATCCAATCAATACTACTTCCCATCCTGATCTTTTCGGTAAGTAACTCAAAAAAAGGCTTATTGATCGATGTTTTGCCGATCTGCTTGGAAGCAATGATATGTGCATCCTCAGATTTATGAAGTATCGAATCGATCAGGTGAAAACCGCCGCAGGAACCCATGAATACGATCTTCGAAGAAGGAGCCATCAATTCGATGGTGCTATTGGCAAAATAGCTATGGCCGCGATGAATGGTGATCGTAGGATAGAGCTTATTCTTTTCCAGGTGCGCACAAAGAGCTTTCTGCGCTTTCTCATCTTCTCCCGTTTCTTCCGGCAAAGCTGCATTGGCATAGATGGATACAGGTTTTCCCTTTATTGATCTGATCACAATCCATTGCGGATTGCCGCGGTCGATCTTCCAGTTAGCCGTGCTGAACATTTTCTGGAAGCCATTATAGATCCCCTTTCCGTCTTTATCTCCATAAAAAAATACCTGAGCTATTACTCTTCCACTGTCATTAGCCAATGAAGAATAGGCGATGTTGTACACAGGAGGGATTCCGAGCTCCCTGGTCAGATCAATTTTACTGGTTGAGTCAGCAGAAAGAAAGAGTTTATTCAGAATATTATAGATCGCCATGCCTTTGCGATTATTCTCTGATACGTTTCTTTCATAATTGAGCTGAACGTACTTCAGCATTTCTGCTGCGCGGGGTGCCAGCGTCTCCACAATGCTTGCATACGAATCAGCCACATCTACGCCATCTTCCAAACCATCGGCTTTTTCCAGTTTACTTACAAAGGCTCTCATTAAATCATCTGCGTCGCTGTGATTGCGAAACGAGGTAAGAAAATCGCCAAGAGTATTATAGGCTGCCGCCTGGCTGATAAATTTCCGGTAGCGGTCAAAATGAAGAATCATCAGCAATGAATCGGGTCGCCCATTGATCTTTTTCATCATCAGCGGATAGACTCCCTTTGTATAACTGGAAGTATAAATAAGCCCGTCTGTCAATACCGCGAGATAATAAAGCTCCTGTGCGTTCAATGGCTGGAGACACCTGAATCGTACTTCATCCGATTTTTCATGCAACCCATTAATGGTTGTCACAAATACTTCTTTTGCTCTCTTTTCCATTTTTGCCACCAGTTCTTTATATGCAAAAGCAGTATCCTTATTCAGCATTCGTTCCGTATAGTCTATCTGTGTTTTTACAAGCAGCTTGTAATATTTCACCGAATCATCCTGGATTGCGTCAATTTCGTCAATAGTCATTTTGCCACTCACGATATTATCGAGGAAAGGAAAGTACTGTTGACCGCTTCTGCTATTGGCCATCCGGGCAATAGCAACCACAAACGCATCGTCTTTAATTCTTCGGATGATATGTCCCAGCC
This sequence comes from Chitinophagaceae bacterium, assembly GCA_025450235.1. GTDB lineage: Bacteria > Bacteroidota > Bacteroidia > Chitinophagales > Chitinophagaceae > VBAT01. Next base: position 27,349 of record JANWHX010000205.1, read on the forward strand.
TGTTATTTGCCTGCGCATAATTATATAATTGCACAGGATATTTTCTTGCTACTGATTTGATAAGACTGTCGGTAAACGGAAGATCCGGGTTGTCTCTTAAGACCGTAAATGTCTGATCAGGATGAAGACTGCAGTATTTAAGCACTACCAGGTTCTGGGAATACTTGTAGCCTGCATTTCTTTCGAAAGTTGTCCTGTCTGCTTTTACTATTGATACGGCAGTCTCATAGGATAACCCCTCGATGATATTTGCAATTGACTTTCCTTCTATGTCTGCCTGCATACAGCTCTCGTATGCTTTAAGGATCTCGGGAAGCAGAACGGGATTTACTTTCCTGGAAGCCGTATTAGTGTTGAAAAACTTTAATACGTTTTCAAGACCTCTCAGGTAGCGAACTTTACTCTGAGCTGAAAAGCTGGTATCACTTTCAATTCTGCATTGCAATCCATCAACCCTGTTTGTCAAACTGCGGGTCAAAATAAAATTGATTTGATCATCAGGAGTCGGAGTATACTGGTCATCGCTTTTTCCGTCCGACTTTAAGATCCTTTTTTGTTCTGTATTGATATAGTCGTGGAACAGCTCCCGATTCTTGGGGGGCTTGCATTCACCAGCGCTTTCTGCCTGTATAAAGGAAACATAGTCAGCCTGCGCTATCGCCGGCAGGCTTAGCATAGGAAACAAAGCTGTCAATATAAGGACTCTGGTTTTTGCTATCATAAGGATCGTAATACAAATTTAACATCTAATGCTGACATCTCCCATTCAGGCCTTTAGAGACATGATTTGGAGGAAATAAGCTGGTTCGGCCTTGTTAAAAGAATGGTGACTAAATATTATATTAAGTTTTCATTAAGTCTGCATGAACAAAACGGCTTAATTTCCGGGAGAGTTTAATTCCTGTTAGGTTTGCGAAAATTTCAATTCATGGATACACAGTCCCGTAGAGTGCTGATAGCAGACGATGAACCGGACATCCTTGAAATCCTGAAATACAATCTTTCCAAAGAGGGTTATGATGTTGTGACCGCCAAAAATGGCGATGAAGCCCTGGAAAAAGCCCGCCGCACCCAACCCGATCTGGTAGTTTTGGATGTGATGATGCCCCAGAAAACCGGCGTCGAAGTTTGCCAGATACTGAGGTCACAACCCGCTTTTAAGGACACTTTGATCATTTTTTTGACTGCCGTCAATGACGAGGGAACGCAGATCAAGGGACTGGAGACAGGGGCAGACGATTACATCAGCAAGCCCATCAGCCCGAGAGTTTTTTTAAGCCGCGTCAACGCACTGTTTCGCAGGCTAAATAAACCAGAAACAAAAAAATTGGAACTGGAAGGATTGACTATTGACCCGGAAAGATTCATTGTCCAGGTAAAAGGCGATGACGTAGTGTTGGCAAAAAAAGAATTTGAGTTATTACACTTGCTGGCGTTAAAACCCGGCCGTGTTTTTCTTCGAAATGAAATACTCAACCAGGTCTGGGGCAATGAGGTGATCGTAGGTGACAGAACGATTGATGTGCATATCCGTAAGATCAGGCAAAAATTAGGAATTGACTGTATTACCACCGTAAAAGGGGTGGGATATAAGTTTGAGTTATGAAGGGACAAGAACCAAACAAATCAGAATAAAAAAGCTTGAAATCCGAAACAGTCTTTCATCGGGATCGATTATTTCGAATTTCGCATTTTAAGGCTTCGAATTTATTTGATTCTTGTTTCCTGGAACTTAAGATGAAACTTATGTGGCATTAGCAGGATACTTGAATCTTTCTTCTTCCTTGTACCTTCGTATCATGTTTTCTACCAAAAACATTTCTCCCCGCCAGCTATCCTTATTTACAGCGCTTGGATTGGCCGTTCCCGTCTGCCTGCTCGTTTTTTTGTTTGAAAGAAGCTGGACGCCGGCAGTTATTTCCTTTTTTATCATACTGGGTGGTGGTTATTTACTGATCAGCCTCGTATTGGAAAGATTCATTTACCGCAAGGTTAAGCTCATTTACAAGTTCATTTACCAGACAAAGGCAACTAAAAAAGAAGAGACGTATTATAAATATCTTTTGCCGCAAAAAAGTATTGACGAAGTGAGTAAAGATGTGGAAGCATGGGCAGAAGAAAACAAACAGGAAATAGAATTGCTTCGCCAGAATGAACAGTTCCGCAAAGAATTCCTGCAAAATTTATCTCATGAATTCAAAACTCCGGTCTTTGCCATACAAGGATATGTAGATACATTATTGAGTGGGGCACTGGAAAATCCGGAAGTTAATAAGAGGTTCCTGGAAAAAACAGCTACGAATGTCGAACGGCTAACTAACCTGTTGAATGATCTTGATGAAATATCGAAGCTTGAAAGGGGTGAGCAAACATTATTCAAGCAGAATTTCGTCATCCAGGACCTCTTGAAAGAGGTATTTGAAAGTATTTCAATAGTAGCTGAACAAAGGCATATCCATTGCGGCATTAAGAAGGGATGCGAATCACCCCTGACGGTTTTTGCCGACAAAGAAAAGATCCGGCAGGTCTTATTGAACCTGGTGGAAAACTCAATTAAGTACGGTAAAACCAATGGAAATATTACTGCAAGCGTTTATAATACTGATGGCCGGCATGTTCTTGTTGAGATCAGCGATGATGGAATTGGGATTGCTGAACGGCATTTATCCCGCATATTTGAACGTTTCTATCGTACTGAGGAAGGAAGAAGTATTGATCTGACCGGCAGTGGGCTCGGTCTCGCTATATGCAAACATATTATCGAAGCGCAGGGTCAAACAATACATGTGAGAAGCACAGAAGACGTCGGTACTACCATTGGCTTTACATTGGA
>JANWHX010000206.1 GCA_025450235.1 Chitinophagaceae bacterium
ATGATAGACATGGTCGGCATCGGACCGTTTGTAGTGATGCCGTTTGTGGTGGCGCAATTCGATAATGGGTTATTTATCTGGGCATGGATATTCGGCGCTTTTACCGCATTTGTTGACGGAATGATCTGGAGTGAACTGGGAGCAAAATATCCGTTGGCAGGAGGTACGTACAATTTTCACCGCATTGCTTATGGTGAGAAGGGCGGAAAGATGATGAGTTTCCTTTTTGTCTGGCAAACATCTATCCAGGCGCCATTGGTCGTAGCTTCTGCTGCTATCGGTTTTGCTCAATATCTTACTTACATCGTTGATCTTGGCGTATGGCAGCAAAAAATTGTCTCTTCAGGGTTAATAATTTTTGTTTTCATCTTACTCTACAGAAAAATTGAAACGATCGGGAAGATATCGGTAGCCTTTGGCTCGATAGTGATCCTTACAATCTTATGGATCATTATAGCTGGTTTGTCGCATCAACAGCAATCGATAAAGTTTCTGCCAACAGGAAACGAATCTTTTTTTACAGTCGCATTCTGGTCGGCGGTGGCATATGGATCAATAAAATCGGTGTACAGTTATTTGGGGTACTACAATGTTTGTCACCTCGGTGGTGAAATCAAAAGACCGGAATTAAATATTCCCCGTAGTATATTTATTTCAATTGCAGGTATTGCGTTGTTATATCTTTTAATGAATGTTGCTGTGATGGGAGTAGTGCCCTGGCAATCGGTAAGGGAAGATGACAAATATCTTGTCAGTACATTCATGGAGCAGCTTTATGGACACCAGGCGGGTGTGATAGTCACGGTCCTGATTCTCTGTGTTGCCATGTCATCTCTATTTGCTGTTGTACTCGGTTACTCAAGGATTCCTTACGCCGCAGCCTTAGATGGGAATTTTTTCAAAATATTCGGCAGGCTGCATCCGACTAAGAGTTTTCCCTACGTTTCTCTGCTTGTTCTTTGCGCGTCCGGTCTGATCTTTAGTTTGTTCATGAAACTGACAGATGTGATCACAGCAATATTGGCCATGCGAATTGTGGTGCAATTTATCGGGCAGGCGATTGGGGTGATATTATTGAGGAGGCGACCGGGTCGCGAAAGATTTCCTTTTAAGATGTGGTTGTATCCTTTGCCGGTAGTCGTTTCCATTGTTATCTGGATCTTTTTGCTATATCATAATGCATTTGCATTGTATGGTGGAATAATTGCCGCCGCTGGTGTGGGAGTGTACATGCTAAAAAAAGAGGTTGCAAAAAAAGACGAGACTTCGGCCAAATGAAGGATGAAGTCTAATAGGCGCGGGATCAACGCCACAATTGACGATAGGTTCAATACGGTTGGGCAACAAAAACTTTCTCCACATATCCACATACTTCGAGATGGCCTCTTAACGTTAACTCAATTTTCTGTTACATTTGTTGTTAACCAAAGTCCATTGAATGAGTCAACCCAAAGGGAAACTGATAGCTATAGGAGGATCGGAAGATAAAGGAACAGATTTGGAGACCGGAGAGATTCATCGTAATAATCTCAACTTTTTTGAACTCGGTATTCTTCGCCGGGTCGTGGCGGAAGCAGGGGGTCCGTCAGCACGAATTGAAGTGGTGACTACCGCTTCTATGATCCCTTATGAAGTAGGGGAGAGTTACCTCAATGCTTTTGGAAAGATTGGCTGCACCAACATAGGCCTGATGCACATTCGCACAAGACAAGACGCGATGAAGGAAGAATATGTTGAACGTATCGGCCAATGCAATGCCGTAATGTTTACAGGCGGCAATCAATTACGACTAAGTGCGACAGATGGGGGAACTGAATTTCTATCGATAATCAAGAGAAGATACAGGGAAGAAAATTTTTTAATAGCGGGTACTTCCGCAGGCGCTATGGCAATGAGCACTACAATGATCTATGAAGGGAATGCCACAAGAGCTCATTTGAAAGGTGAAGTCAAGATCACTACAGGGTTGGCATTTATCAACAGTGTTATTATTGACTCCCATTTTGAAAAAAGAGGGAGGTTTGGAAGACTGGCGCAGGCTGTGGCGACTAATCCTTCTTCAATCGGCATCGGGCTTGGAGAAGACACGGCTATGCTGATCACGGAAGACAATAAAATGGAAGCGGTGGGCAGCGGACTGGTTGTTATCATTGATGGTCACGATATCCTGCATTCCAATATAGCTGATATTCCGGATGGTAATCCTATCAGCCTGGAAAACCTCAAAGTTCATTTCTGTGAAAAAGGAAATGGCTACCTTATCAAAGAAAGAAAATTCTTACCGGAAGCAAGCGATGGTGCAGTTATCAAAAAGCAGGTAGATGTAGAATGAAAAGTAAAAATCCGAAATATTAATATCGAAATCCGAAGTTCCTAAAGGAAAAAATCCGAAACACTAATATCGAAATCCGAATTTCCTAAATGATTCAGGGTTCTTTTATTGGTTGGAGCCTTTCGGATTTCGAAATTCGGACTTCAAGCTTTTCTTCAAAAATCCGAAATATTAATATCGAAACCCGAAGTTCCTAAAGGATTCAGGTTTCTTTAATGGGTTGGAACTCTTCGGATTTCGAAATTCGAGCTTCAAACTTTTCATCCTTTCTTTATCTTGTAGCCAAATTCTGGATATGAAAAAACTTCTTCTACCTCTTATATGCTTTACCTTGGCCTTTATACCTCAGAAAAAAACCAAGGTCATCTTTTTTGGCGATTCCATTACACAGGCAGGAGTGAATCCTGGTGGATATATCGTGAGAGTAGACAGTATGTGTAAGAAGGAAGGAAGAGGAGATCAGTTTGAATTTATTGGCGCGGGTATTGGCGGCAATAAAGTTTATGATTTGTATTTAAGGATGGAGGACGATGTCCTGGCCAAAACCCCTGATGTCGTCATTATCTATATTGGTGTAAACGATGTATGGCATAAAGCATCGTCGGGTACCGGTACCGATGCTGATAAATTTGAAAGGTTTTATAACGCTATTTTGAAAAAACTGTATGACAGGAATATCAAAGTGATCCTGTGTACACCAGCTGCCATCGGGGAAAAGACTGATTTCAGTAATCAGCAGGATGGTGATTTGAATGCGTACAGTACCATTATCCGCAACATAGCTAAAAAAAATAATCTGCCGTTGATTGATCTGCGCAATGCATTTCTTGCGTACAATCTTAAAAACAACCCGGAGAATAAAGATCGCGGCATATTGACCACCGATCGTGTTCATTTGAATGCCAGGGGAAATCAGTTAGTAGCTGATGAAATGTGGAAACTGCTTAAAGGAATGTAAACCGGCCACCCGTTTATTGGATAAGTTCTCTTAATAATGCGGAAACTTCTTCGTGGCTGTCCATTGGCATTACATGGTTACCGCCTTTTACCAGGTGATCCGCTTTTACAAACCGGTGTGGTAAGAGCCTGTCTGCAGTTCCATGCAAGTGGATCAGGTTCTTTGGAACTTCCCTGTTCTTCCAGTTAAGGATAGATGTAATGGCCCACTTGACAAAATCGGGGTTAGTATCGCGAACGATTTCAAGAAAAACCCGCTTTTGTTCTTTTCCATTTCTTCCAAATACCCATTTGATTATATAAGCGGATTGTTTCATCACTTTTCCAGGCATCCATTTATAAATGGGAAGGTATTTTCCAATCCGCAGGTATGTTGGAAACTCATCTGCTGTTTTATTACTTGAAATGATAATGGCTTTAACCTTAGGGTCTGCCTTTGCCATTTCAGTCGCCAGCATACCACCGAATGAAATGCCAACAATGACGGGATCGGTTTGTAGAATGGAATTTCTCAATCGCAACGCATAGCTTTCCAATGATTCTTTTTTCAGAGGATCTATCCAGTCTATATATATGGGTTCGCAGAATGAAAGGTCCAGGAACGAGAATACTCTCTTGTCTGCTCCAAGCCCGCTTATGAAATATACTTTTTTCATTGACATCACCTCCCGCAGATTAAACCACTTCTACCAGGAAATGGCTTGACTTCCCTTTTTGCACTAAGATATAAGTGTTATGAAGAAGGAATGAAGAATCAATCTTCAGTTGGATATCATTTATTTTTTTCCTGTTAATGCTGACTCCGCCGCCCTGTACTGTTTTCCTTGCATCTCCCTTACTGGAAAAACTCCCCGTTTCTGCTAGGAAGCTTATTACATCGATGCCATCACTTAATTTATTTTTTTGAAACTTCAATTGTGTTACGCCTTTCAGCGCTTTGATGTCCTCTACGGTAAGGTCTTCGGCCGGAATATCCTTTTGGGCAAATGCCTTTTCGGTAGTGACCAATGCTTCCTGCAAGCTTTCCTCACCATGAACAAAACGGGTTACTTCTTCCGCGAGTTTCTTTTGTAAAATATTCTTGCCGGGGTCTTTTGCGTGTTCTTTTATTAGTTCATTGATAGTGGGTTCATCCAGGAATGTGAAGATCCTGATCCATTTTTCTGCATCTGTATCCGAAGTCTTTATCCAGAATTGATAAAATTCGAACGCAGATGTCTTTGAAAGATCAAGCCAGATGTTCCCTTTTTCCGATTTCCCCATTTTCGATCCATCCGACTTTGTAATCAATGGACAGGTAAATGCAAATGCTTCGCCACCGGCTTTTCTTCGTATTAATTCGGTTCCGGTCACAATATTTCCCCATTGATCACTGCCACCCATTTGCAACTTGCATTTCTTATTCTCATACAGCCAGTAAAAATCGTAACCCTGTACCAACTGGTATGTGAACTCGGTAAAGCTGATACCAGTGTCGCCCTCAATCCTTTTTTTTACACTGTCCTTTGCCGTCATGTAATTAACCGTAATATGTTTCCCAACATCGCGGATAAAATTCAAAAAGCTAATTTCTTTGAACCAATCATAGTTATTCACCATCTCGGCTGAACGTTCGCCACAATTAAAATCGAGGAACTTTTCCAGTTGTCTCCTTATTCCCTGTTCGTTATGACGAAGAATTTCCTCACTCAACAGGTTTCTTTCTTCACTTTTACCGCTCGGATCACCTACCATACCTGTCGCTCCGCCAACCAGTGCAATCGGTTTGTGCCCTGCCTTTTGCAGGTGAACCAGCAATAATATAGGCACCAGGCTACCGATGTGGAGACTGTCTGCGGTCGGGTCAAATCCCACGTATCCGCTGACCATTTCTTTGGATAGTAATTCTTCGGTGCCCGGCATTATATCCTGGATCATCCCCCGCCAACGTAGTTCTTCGATAAAATTCATTGCTTATTTTCAAAATTTGCGCAAAATTACTACATATTGATAATGTGATAGATCAATTGCAATATTTTTCTAACCCGTTCGTTTTCAACTGTTAGCCCTTTCCCTTAGTAAAACTATGTATTTCGGGCCTTAAAGATTATTTTTACTGTCCGTAATTCATATGAAAGCCAGCATTTATTAATTGCTTATTAGAAATTTATCCGAATGAAATCAATCCGCCTGCAAACAACCCTATTTACAATCCTTCTATCTGTTTCCGCCACCGCACAATTTCGCAAGTACTCTAACGAATTTTTGAATATTGGTGCTGGTGGACGTGGGCTCGCAATGGGAAGTGCACAGGTTGCTTCTGTAAATGATGGTACTTCCGGCTATTGGAATCCTTCCGGACTGGTAAACATAAAAGACAATCCACAAATTAACCTGATGCATGCAGAGTATTTCGCAGGTATCGGCAAGTACGATTATATCAGTGTCGCGTTCCCGGCCGCTAATAACAAAAGAACATTTGCTGTTACCGGTTTGCGTTTTGCAGTGGACGATATTATGAACACATTGTTCCTGGTAGAGCCCGATGGTTCTATCAACTATAACAACATACAGGCTTTTTCTTCTGCTGACTATGCGTTCCTCTTATCTTATGCACAGAAATTCAAAGAATCTTCTAACAAGAATATCAATTTCGGCGTGAACGCGAAGGTGATTCATCGCAGTGTCGGAAAATTCGCCAAGGCCTGGGGTTTTGGATTGGATGCAGGTCTGCAGATCATCCAAAACAAATGGAAATTTGGTGTGGCGGCAAGAGATGTCACGACCACATTTAATGCCTGGTCATTCAACTTTACAGAGAGAGAAAAAGAGGTTTTATACCTTACCAATAATGAAATCCCCGTCAAATCAACAGAGATGACTGCGCCCCGACTTGTGTTGGGAGCAGCCCGTGATTTCAAACTGGGAAAAAAATCAAGCCTGCTTGCCGAAGTAAATTTTGATCTTACGTTTGATGGTAAACGCAATACTGTGGTCAGCGCAGACCCCGTAAGTGTCGATCCAAAGCTTGGTCTTGAGTTAAACGTCAGCAACATTTTTTTCCTGCGTGCTGGAATCAATAATTTTCAGAAGGCATTGGCAGACGGAGATACACTCAACCAAAAGAAGGTATGGATATACCAGCCTAGCGCCGGGGCAGGTTTTAAGATCCAGAATGTGACGATCGATTATGCTTTTGCCAACCTGGCCAATCAATCCAATCCGTTATTCACCCATGTGTTCTCATTGCGTCTTGACATGGTGAATGATAAAAAAAATAAGAAGAAAAACTGATCTGTACCCAAAAAAATATGTCAATGAAACGAATTATATTATTATTGTTAATCGCTTTTTCGCTCGGTGCGAAGGCGCAGGTTTTCAATAATGAATGGATAGACTACTCGAAGACTTATTATAAATTCAAAGTTGGTTCAACTAAGTTATATCGCATTTCCCAGCCAACGCTGGCTTCAATCGGTCTTGGCAGCACTCCGGCAGAGTATTTTCAGTTGTGGCGGCATGGCCAGCAGGTCGCGATATACACATCTGTCCAAACCGGTCCAATGAGCAGCACCGACTACATTGAATTCTGGGGAGAAATGAATGATGGTAAGGCGGACAATATATTGTACCGGTTGTCGGACTATCAGATCAGTGATAAATGGAGCCTGTTGACAGATACAGCATCTTATTTTCTCACAGTTAATACAATTGCAAGCAGTAACTCCCGGCTTCAGCCAACAGTTAATGACGTGGCTGGCAATACACTTCCGGCCGAGAATTTTTTCATGTACACTATTGGTAAATACTACCAGGATAAGATCAATTCCGGGCGGGCCGAATTGGTAGGTGACTCTTATACTTATTCTTCTTCATATGATTATGGGGAAGGCTGGACATGTACTGATTTTGGTGCGTTTGGAGCAGGAGCTACGCCATTTGCTTCAAGCGGTATGCGGGTATATACCGGTGGCGACGCACCGCAGCCAATTGTGAAAGTGAATGCCGCGGGAAATGCCGTGCATTCCCGGGATATCCAGGTTAAAGTCAATGGCACGGTTGTACACACCCAGCCTCTTAATTATTACGATTATGCAAAGATCTCTGCACCTTTTCCGGTAGGGCTGATAAGCACCAGCTTAGTAAATGTAGAGGTAAACAATATTGGCACTGAGCCAAATGACCGGATGGTCGTAGGACAAATTGAATTGACCTATCCGCACCAATTTGATATGGGAAGTATGAGCAATGTAGTATTTGAGCTGCCTGCAAGTGCTGCCGGGAATTACCTTTCGATCACAGGTTTTTTTTATACAGGGCCCGCGCCTGTATTGTACGATTATACAAACGGCAAGAGATATGAGGCCGACATAACTAACCCGGTTAACTTAAAGTTTGCATTGCAGCCATCAGCTTTCGCGAGGAAATTAGTGTTGGTAAGCGAAGGGGCGGTTAATATTTCCGCGATAAATACATTCCAGCAGCGCAATTTTGTCGACTATGGACTGTCGGCAAACCAGGGCGATTATCTCATCATTACCCATCCAACTTTAACAACTGGCCCAAATGGTACAAACCCCGTTAACGATTATAAAAATTATCGC
>JANWHX010000207.1 GCA_025450235.1 Chitinophagaceae bacterium
GGATGGGTGAGGGAATTCAACAAATCAAGTTTTTGTTTGTCGGCAAATACCAGGGAAGCAAGATATGCCCGGTCAAGCTGACCACCCTGGTATATTCTTTCACCAAAATTCTTTACGAGGGATGATTTCAGCTGCGTATCCGTATTCATGATCTGCCTGGCTGCATCATCCGCATAATAGACAGGAATGCCCAGCACCCCGAAGATCTTTGCTACGGTGCTTTTGCCGCTGCCAATGCCCCCGGTGAGACCGACTTTTAACATGGCATAAATTTCAAATTCCAGATCTCAAGTTCCAAATAAATCCAAAAATAAAAATCTCAAAGCCTTACTGGTCTCAGCTTTGAGATTCATTTGGTCCCGATAGCTACCGGGTGCGTCTTATTTCTTGATATTTGTTTCTTTTGATTTTCTCGTTATTTTTTGTCAGCCGCTCCAACTTTATTCAGCGCTGCTGTCCAGTCCATACTGATAGCACTTTTTTCAATCTTTAGATAACTCCCCGGGCTGACCTCAATGTTCAGGGTGCCGTCATCATTTACTTTGTTGATGACACCATGAATACCTGCAATGGTGACGATTTTACTTCCTTTGCCAAGGTCTGAAATGAATTGCTTCTGGTTCTTTGCTCTCTTTGCCTGCGGCCGGATAAAGAATAGCCAGAACACTATCACCATTCCTCCTAAAAAGAGTAACTGGATAGTTCCGCTCATGCCACCCCCTGATGACTTTCCGTCCTTACCAGCGGGAGGCACACAACCTGAAAAAACTATAGCAACTATGATCGTAGTGAGATAAGAAAAAATCGATTTCATGTTTAGTTAAATTTAAATGTGGCTTCGAAAAAAAACTATTTCAATATTTTATTTGGTTACCTCTGCCCTGAATGTAAGCTCGGTGGTAGGAGAGGGTTTGGTATTTGCTGTGACAGTGATGTATTTCCTGTTCTCACCAATATGTTGCCCCTTGCTGTTGAATTTGGCTTTAATTACTCCTTCCTTTCCGGGGGCAATTGGTTCTTCAGGTTTTACCGGGTCGGTACATCCGCAGCCGGGTCTTACGTCAGACACGATAAGATTATGCTCGCCCGTATTTTTGAAATGAAAAGAGACTTCAAGCACTTCACCTTCTTTAATCTTTCCGAAATCTCTGAAGGTGGAATCAAGCCATTGTACAGTCGTGTAATTGGAAGAATCCTTTAATGCATTCGATTTTTGCTCATCCGTAAGTTTGACTGTATTATCTGCGGTCTGACAGCCTGCAAAACAAACGGTGGCAACCATAATAATTACGAAGTTCTTCATTGCCTTAATTTTGAATCCTGGAATTTATTGGATTGCAAATGTACAGGTTAGTTTATAGGTGAACAAGTTTAAAAGTAAACAGGTAAGTTCTTTCGTTAACTTTTTAGTTTATCTGCTTTTTTATATTCTACTTTTTGCATTTTTCCCTGTTGTACAAGGTCCTTATGAATATTATCAAGTATGCCATTTACGAATTGGCCGCTTTGCTGGGTGCTGTAATCCTTGGCGAGGTCAATATACTCGTTGATGGTCACTTTGGGTGGAATGGTCTCGAAGAACAGGAATTCACTCACTCCCATCTTCATCAGTATCATATCCAGGAGTGCGATCCGTTCAGGGTCCCAGTTCTTTAACTTCGGAATGATCAGGCTTTGGAGGTATTCATCTTTATCCAGTACAGATTGCAATAGCGTTTTTGCAAAGTTTTCTTTATCGGCGCTGAGCATCTGGTTGAAATTGCAATTTCCGGGTTTTTGCATATAACTTACCATCAGCTGCACGATCATCTCTCCGTCATCATCCCAGTTGAAGAAATTGTCTTCTATATGTGACACAAAAGTTTCATTGGCCAGCATCATGTCATTTAAAATAAACTCTATGATCTTTTTTTCTTCAGCGGGGTTGCGGTCGGCTTTTAATATATAGGTTTTGTATTCGGCAGTTGCAGTGAGATCCAGGTATATCTTTTTTACCAGATCGGTATTGATCAGTTGCTGTGGTTTTTCTTTGGTGAACTGTTCTTTCAATGCCGGGTCCTCCATCATTCTTGCCAGGTGTTCGTTGCCTGCAATCTTTGTATTCACATTCAGATCAGCCGAAGTTGGCAAATGTTTACCAGCCTGTTGATGCGAATACCTTTCCGCATAACGTACCACTTCCGTCACGAAATAAATAAGATAAACATATAAGGAGCGAACCTGGTCGAAATGTTGCTGAAGCAGTTTTTGAGGCTCAGGGGTTTTGGATTCTTTTCCCAGGGTAACCATTGTATAGAGCGTCTGCATCACCTTTACACGGATATTTCTTCTGCTGATCATTCCAAGAACTGTTTGAGAAAGCGAAGATAGGAATTTAAAATATGCAGATTGTCCGTAAAAAAAATTCGTTCTAATCCCATATTGATATTAATGAGTATCGGGATATAAGGAGCTTAATTGGAACCACATAGGACATAGTGCACATAGAAAGAACCACATAGAATTCGATGTGGTTCAAATAAACTCATGGTTGCATCAACCGGGAGCAATTTATTTTTTATTGTTTAATTGAAATGAGGATCGATAAATAATGGTATAAAAAAGAGCCCCCGGACGGAGGCTTTCAAAAAAGATAAGAACAGCATTATTGTTTTATGAATTTTACCTGGTAAACTTCACTACTCGTAGTTATTCTTAATAAATAGGTGCCCACACTTAAGTCACTCACGTTTATTGTACTGTTTCTTTGTACTGTACCCAGTGATTGTTTTTTTACCATCTTTCCATCAGATGAAAATACATTGATAATAACATTTTCTGACGGCTTTAAGATGTCAATCGTTAACCTATCCCTGACCGGGTTGGGAGAAATAACAACCGGGCTTCCCGTTTCTTCAAATATTACAGACACTGTTTTACTATATGTATGTTTTCCGTCTTCATCTATTTGCTTTAACCTGTAATAATTAATGCCTTTAGCAGGAATATTATCGGTAAAACTGTAGGATTGTGCTGTGGTTGAATTTCCGTGACTACTCAAAGAACCTATCTTGTAGAAGTTAATTCCATCATTGCTGGTCTCAATTTCAAACCGGTCATTGTTAAATTCAGAAGCTGTTTCCCATTTCAATAGCGTTGTTCGGTCCCTTTTTTCGCCGGTAAATGAAAGCAAATGGATGGGCAATGCACTTCCTCCAAATGTCAGGTCGAAAGTAGCTTTAGTGTTCTCAATTCCATCAACTACAAGCAGGTAAGTTGCGTCTGTTGACAACCCGCTAATGGCTGTCAAAAGACCATCTGCATTAAATGTTCTACAGGCGATCGGCGCCGGAAATGACTGACCTGCCGGACACGAACTGACAGCATATAACGCAAGCTCAATACCTGCTGCTGCCGGATAACCCCCGGTTGGGGTACATGAAGCCAGGGCGGCGGGAACGGTTGTATAACCTGAAACAGTTAATAAAAGTGTACCGCTGCCCCCCGGAGTTGTTTTTAATGCATAGAACGCACTATTGGTAACGCCTGTTCCTGTGCTTAAGCAGTTTAATGCAAGATATTGTGGATCGGTGTCTTTATTACTGGTTGCATGCACAAGATCAAATGACACAACGGTGCCGTTAGCCAGAGCGGAAGACGGAAAAGTTGGGCATTCATCTTTTGATTCAGTAGTTGTTGAAAGGAGGGTCATTTCACCGGGAAACAGTCCGCAAGAGCCATAAGTATTTCCCTGGGGAGTCACAGCATATAATGCACCTATATAGGCAGAATTATCCAGTGAATTTCTTCTTACGCCGTTGACAATATTAAAATTCATCAATTTCCCGGGATTGATTTCCGGAAGTCCAATACCCTGAAGACCATCATTGATATGACCAAGATTTAAGGCATGGCCCAATTCATGAAGCAAGACCGTTTCCAGGTCGATTTCTGTAAAAGAGGACGAAGCGGGGGGACAGGGGCCAATCGTAAAACTGGTGGAACCTAAGGAAACCCCTGGATTTCTAATAACAACATCAAATCCTGTTTTTTGAACCTCGTTAGTAGTAATTGGCGTACACATTGAATTAAATGAAAAACAAGTAGCGAGAACACCAGCAGCCAACGGAGGTCTTGTAGTGTTGGTATTATCAAACATTATAGTATTGATACCATCGTCCACGGCTGCCGGAACAACCTGGATAGAGGTTGTTCCCCCTTCTACAAATCTAACACCTGTCAGTTCTTTCCATGTTGTCAACGCTCTCTGGAACGTTGCTTTTGCCGGGTCAGCATTTAGGTCAACCCCACCACCCGCGGTGCTTGTGCTGTATTGAACAGTATATCCTCCTACTCCATCCGTATTCATAAGATTGGATTCTTTTATTACTGTCGCAGGGCCATCTACGAAGGGTGCGGTGAGTATGGAATACCGTACGGTCAATTCAGAAGAAGACGCTCCGACCAGGCCCGCGTCATCCCGCACTATTATATTTCCTGTGCCGGCCCGGGTTGGAACTTTTACTACAATGGAAGTTGAACTCCATGATACCATTAAGGGGCTGTCAAAAGCAACAACTGTAAGACTTCCACCCGTCCCGTCATTTGCATCATCAAAAAGAACTGCAGCCACTCCACTTGGAGTGCCGAAGCCGGTTCCTGTTATTGTCAAAACATTATTTGCCGCATCAATGGTAGCGCCGGCATGCACCGTGGTTGGAGAAAATGACGTTATGCTGACGAGCTGTATCCTGGTTTCTTTTTTCAAATCAGATACTCGGAATGGTTTGATCTCCTCAAATGATCGACCGGTTTTTTCCATTAATGAATTGTATAAGTCATTATCAATATTGCCTATTCTGACAAAAGGGGCATTTGCCGTCAATGTAACCGGGTTATATTTCAAGAATCCTTGGGAGCTGCTCCAAACATCAAACAATACCTTGTTGCTAAACGGAGAGCGAAGATTTATTTTATTAGGGTAGCAAAAGAAAACTCCCATTTCTTCCGGGGATAATTCAAGCAGATCGCTGGCAGAAATACTCTTGTTGCCTACACTTCCACCAATCGTCATGATCTCCACGGTCGATGTATTGACATTTCCTTTGAATATTTTATAAACCTCTACTGTATTGCTGGTATAGATCATGGTATGCCCCGGATCCCAAAAACTCTTTTGTTCCGTTACCTTTCCTTCAATGATCAATTCTGCGAAGCTGGTCTTTTCATCTAATGACACCGGGTAAAGGGCCTGCGCCGTTATTTGAAGAGAGATGCCAATAATGATGACAATAAGCAGTAAATTTTTTTTCATGAACAATGAGTTTGGTTTGAACAAACGAAATTTCCGGTCCAAAGGTTTCCTTTGGAGGAAGATTGGCAAGTCGTGTATACTAAGGTAATATATTTGATCAAAAAACTTGTAGCCCACAGGTGACCTTTGTCAGGATTCAGTCGGTTTAATGAAAATTTGTCCTTTTGCGGTGAGTAAGAGTACCAGCCACTCTGCCATTTTTTTCACATTAATGAAAAATTGGCCACTTGCGACCAAACGGCACATTATTTCCTGTACCTTCGCCGTCCCAAAATCCTGAGTCTGCCTGTGGTAGACAGACGTTCTGACGGATCGGGTTTAATCATTCAAAACTCAAAAATCAATACAATTATGGCTAAGAAAGTAAACGTTACTCCACTTCATGACAGGGTAATCGTGAAAGCGGCGGCGGCCGAAGAAAAAACTAAAGGTGGTATCATCATCCCCGATACTGCAAAAGAGAAACCACAACGCGGTACTGTTATAGCTGCGGGTCCTGGTAAAAAAGATGAGCCGGTTACCGTTAAGACAGGCGACACGGTTCTGTATGGTAAGTATGCCGGAACAGAAATCCAGATTGACGGTGACGATTTTCTGATCATGAGAGAGAGTGACATCCTGGCGATAGTGTAGAAGATACAGTACTGAAATAGTAGTACTAAGACAAGAAACAAATCAGGCAGGACCACCTGTTAAAAGGTCGAAATATTAAATACTAAAAATCTAACAAATATGGCAAAGCAACTCTTCTTCGACATTGAAGCAAGAAATAGAATGAAAAAAGGCGTTGACATTCTGTCTAACGCTGTGAAAGTTACCCTCGGGCCCAAAGGCCGTAATGTGGTACTCGAGAAAAAATTCGGCGCACCTTCTATCACTAAAGATGGTGTAACTGTAGCTAAAGAAATTGAACTGGAAGATCCCATTGAAAATATGGGCGCCCAGATGGTGAAAGAAGTGGCATCCAAAACTGCAGACATTGCGGGGGATGGTACTACTACCGCTACAGTATTAGCTCAGTCTATCATCAGCGAAGGCTTGAAAATGGTAGCAGCAGGCAGCAACCCGATGGATTTGAAACGCGGAATTGAAAAAGCAGTTAACAAAGTGGTTGAACACCTGAATGGACAATCGCAGACTGTTGGGAACGACAGCAGCAAAATTCAACAGGTAGCAGCTATTTCTGCCAACAATGATGCAGAGATCGGCAAGTTGATCGCTGAAGCTATGAAGAAAGTAGGTAAAGAAGGTGTGATCACTGTAGAAGAGGCAAGAGGTACTGAAACAGGTATCGAAGTAGTAGAAGGTATGCAATTCGACCGTGGCTATATCTCTCCTTATTTTGTTACCAACAGCGAAAAAATGGAAGCTGAGCTGGAGAATCCTTATATCATGATCTATGACAAAAAGATCAGCAATATGAAGGACATTCTTCACATATTGGAAAAAGTGGCACAGAGTGGTCGTCCGTTATTAATTATAGCTGAAGACCTTGAGGGGGAAGCATTGGCTACTTTAGTTGTCAATAAATTGCGCGGCACTCTGAAAGTGGCTGCTGTGAAAGCTCCGGGTTTCGGGGATCGCAGAAAAGAAATGCTTGAAGATATTGCTAAACTTACTGCTGGTACAGTGATCAGCGAAGAGCAGGGTTACAAACTTGAAAACGCTGACCTCACATATCTTGGACAGGCAAAGACAGTTACCATTGATAAAGACAATACGACGATTGTCGGCGGCAAAGGAAAAAAAGAGGATATCAATGCCCGTATTAACCAGATCAAAGCGCAGATCGAAGTCACAACTTCTGATTACGATAAAGAAAAATTGCAGGAACGTCTCGCTAAGTTAAGTGGCGGAGTAGCTGTATTGAATATCGGCGCCGCTACAGAGATGGAAATGAAAGAAAAGAAGGATCGTGTTGACGATGCCTTACATGCAACAAGAGCTGCGGTAGAAGAGGGTATCGTTCCCGGTGGTGGTGTAGCCTTTATCCGTGCTATTGAATCTTTGGAAAAATTCAAAGGTGCCAACGAAGATGAAACAACTGGCGTTGCTATCGTAAGAAGGGCCCTGGAAGAACCGCTTCGCCAGATCGTGGAGAATGCAGGTATCGAAGGTTCCATCGTAGTGCAGAAAGTGAAAGAAGGAAAAGCTGATTATGGTTTCAATGCCAGAACTGAAGTGTACGAGAATCTTTACAAAGCCGGTGTCATTGATCCGACTAAAGTTACCCGTATTGCTTTGGAAAATGCAGCTTCAATTGCCGGTATGTTGCTTACTACTGAATGTGTAGTGGCTGACAAACCAAAGAAAGAAGAAGCTCCGCATTCTCATGGTGCACCTGATATGGGTGGAATGGGGTATTAAGATAGTCGGGAGTCCGGAGTCGATAGTCGATAGTCCGAACCCGACGAGTCGGAAGTCTCAACAAATTATATTGCCTCACCTCAGTTTTGGGGTGAGGCTTTTTATTGAATCCAATTCATCAGATAGTTTCACCTATCTGCTGATAATTTTTATTTCCACTCTTCGGTTGGCAACCCGCTCGTCTTCTGACCTTTCGGGATATGGATAAATGGGCATGGAGTGCCCGAATCCTTTATATGACACACGGCTTGCTTCAATTCCTTTTCCAATTAGTTCTGCATAGATCGATCTTGCTCTTTCTTCAGAAAGGCCATTTCCCGTTCCTCCGTATGGCGAGTCCCCGGAATGAGCAATGCAACATATATGGCCCTGGATCTCGATAACCAGCGCCGGATTTCGCTGCATGACGGCGAGTAATTCTTCTACAATGGGAAATGATTCGGGCAGGAGAAAGGGAGTGCCACCGTAAAAATTCATATTCTTCAATACAATACTGGTCCCGGCTTTCGTGGTTGTATCCGTTATCTTTTCCGTCAACGATTTTGTTTCCCCCGGTTGTTGTACAGCTCCGTCAACGGTTATTACCACTCGCCGGTTAAGCTGGCGTTCTTCTTCCGTTTTATTTTGATTCAGGGGATCTTTTTCTCCATGACCTGTCGTGCTTCTGATATCCTTGTCCAGGATGCCGTGATTCAACATGTATTCTTTCACAGTTAATACCCGGTTCATCGAAAGCGTGTTATTATAATCTTCCCCGCCGATAGCGTCGCAATAGCCATGCAGGTGGATGATATAGTTTTTTGCTAGTTCTTTTTTTGTAAGCAAGAAACTATCCAGTTGCCTCATCGCGTTCATCGTGAGCCCGGACCTGTCAAAATCAAAATAAACCGTGAAGTTTATTTGTCCCTGGCCTTTAAGAAGCAGCAGCAGGCAGAGGCTAACGAATATTCCTTTCATAATAGTTGAGGTATTACCAGTGAAAGTAGAATTTAAAATGTCCCCGTAAAAACCGCTGCTCATAATAACGGCAGGATAACAATTTTCTTGTATTTAACTTCCCACAACCGGCTGTTTTGGCTTACCTTTGCGCCTCAAAAAAGGAATTAAATGATCAGTGTCAGGGATCTGAAATTAGCTTATGGCAAACGGGTTTTGTTTGAAGAGGTGAACCTCAACTTCACCAGGGGCAATTGTTATGGTGTGATCGGGGCGAATGGAGCCGGCAAGAGTACATTATTAAAAATACTCAGCGGAGAAATAGAACCAAATAAGGGAACCGTCGAAATAACTCCCGGCGAAAGAATGGCAATTCTGAAACAAAACCAGTTTGAGTTTGATGAACAAACGGTATTGAATACAGTGATGATGGGGCACAGCAAATTGTGGCAAGTGGCTAAAGAAAGGGAAAGTATTTATGCACTGGCTGATTTTACTGAGGAGGATGGAATGAGGGCCGGTGAACTGGAAGGTGAGTATGGTGAACTGGGCGGCTACACCGCTGAAAGTGATGCGGGCACATTGCTCGGGGAATTGGGGGTAGTGGAACAATACCATCCTGCATTGATGAAAGACATTCCCGCCAATTTAAAGGTCAGGGTGCTCCTGGCGCAGGCTATTTTCGGCAACCCTGATATTTTATTACTGGATGAGCCTACCAACGGCCTTGATATTGAAACGATCAGTTGGTTAGAAAACTTTTTGGCTGATTATGAAAACATCGTTTTGGTGGTGAGCCACGATCGTCACTTTTTAGATGCGGTATGTACACACGTTGCGGATGTGGATCGTCAAAAGATTAAGATATTTACCGGTAACTATACTTTCTGGTATGAGTCATCGCAACTGATGGCACGGCAGATCGGAGATAAAAACAAAAAAACAGAAGAGAAGCGCCAGGCATTGATTGACTTTATTGCACGTTTCAGCGCTAATGCATCAAAGAGTAAACAGGCGACTTCAAGAAAGAAGGCGTTGGAAAAACTAACCATTGATGAAATAGAACCCAGTTATAGAAAATATCCTGGCATTATCTTTCAGCCATTGCGTGAAGTCGGAAACCAGATATTAAATACGGACAAACTTTCAAAAGCTATTGATGGCCGTGTTCTGTTCAAAGATGTAACCTTTACAGTGAATAAAGGCGACAAGATTGCATTACTCAGTCGCGATCCCCTTGCTGTCACCAGTTTCTTCAATATAATTACAGCGGAGTCAGTTGCTGACAGTGGTTCTTATGAATGGGGCGGCACCGTTACACATGCATACCTTCCGCAGGAGAACGCGGAGTTTTTTAATACCTCGCTTAATTTGATGGATTGGCTTCGCCAGTATGTCCCGGATCATGTCAAAGATGTGGATGAGCCGTTCTTAAGAGGGTTCCTGGGAAAAATGTTATTCAGCGGTGATGATGTAATGAAGAA
>JANWHX010000208.1 GCA_025450235.1 Chitinophagaceae bacterium
AGAAGGCCAGTAACATAGGTGCCGGGCCATTGATGGTCATGCTTACCGATGTTCTTGGATCACACAAATCAAAACCGCTGTATAATTTCTTGGCATCATCGACCGTCGCAATGCTTACACCACTGTTACCCACTTTACCATAGATATCCGGACGGGGATCAGGGTCTTCCCCATAAAGCGTAACGCTATCAAAGGCCGTGGATAATCTTTTTGCGGGTTGGTCCACGGATACATAATGAAATCTGCGGTTGGTTCTTTCCGGGCTTCCTTCACCGGCAAACATGCGTGTCGGATCCTCTCCTTCTCTTTTTAATGGAAACACTCCGGCAGTAAAAGGAAAATGACCGGGCACGTTTTCCTGGGCCTGCCATATCAGGATGTCGCCCCAGTCTTTGTATTTTGGCAGGACCAGTTTTGGAATTCGAGTGCCACTCAGGCTTTTGGTGAACATCGGCAGTTTGATCACTTTATCACGCACCGTATACTCATAATAGTCTTTGTTGTATTCCTTTACTTTTTCACTCCAATTCTGGATCAGTTTGCGGCTGACGGGAGTTAGCTGTTCTTCATAAAATTCTTTCATTTTCTCCAGCAGGGCCAGCGAATACCCATGGGCGCCTTGTTTGAAAGGAAAATTTATCAGCATTCCTATTGCACCTTCCAATTGGTATAATTTTGAAGCAATAGCCGCCTGCTCTTTTACCAACTGATCATAATTACGGTTACTCTCCGAAATTTCCGAAAGATAACGAACACGATTGGAGGGAATGATTGCCTGTGATACTTTGGCCGTTTCTGTAAAATGATATTCACCGAAAGCAGTCTTTGTTTTTGCTTCTATTTTTTTCAACAACAACTCAAACAGATGATTTACTCCATCATCATTGAACTTACTTGCCATTGTGCCTACAATGGGAAGCTCATTATCCTTTGCGGTAAATAATTGGTGATTGCGTTTGTATTGTTTTCGAACATCCGCCAATGCATCCAATGCTCCCGCTTTATCAAATTTATTGATACAAATAAGATCAGCATAATCCAGCATGTTTATCTTCTCCAATTGCGAAGCCGCTCCATATTCAGGTGTCATTACATACAGGCTTACATCGCAATGATCCAATATAGACGCATCACTTTGGCCTACTCCGGCCGATTCCAGGATCACAAGATCATATCCCGCCCCTTTGCAGATATCAATAGCTTCCTGTACATGCGGGCTTAAAGCTGTATTGTCATCCCTGGTGGCAAGGCTTCTCATATACGCTCTCGGATGAGAAATTGAATTCATTCTTATCCTGTCACCCAATAACGCCCCACCGGTTTTCTTTTTTGACGGATCAACAGAAATAACGGCTATGGTTTTATCCGTAAAGCTGTGAAGGAAGCGACGAACGATCTCATCGGTGACAGAAGATTTGCCTGCGCCGCCGGTGCCGGTTATGCCGACAACGGGCGACATTATTGATTGAAGGTTGTTGGTGGTTGGTTGGCCATTCTCAGCATTTGTAATTTCTCTCGCAATTTTTCGTACATCTTTGGCTTCCTCTAATTTCAATATTGTATTATAATCAGCTTTTCCATTCAGCTGAACATCACAACTCCTGATGACATCCTCGATCATCCCTTCCAATCCCATTTTCCTTCCATCATCCGGGGAATAAATTCTTGTGATACCATATTTATGCAGCTCGTCGATTTCATTTGGAAGTATCGTCCCGCCACCTCCGCCGAATATTTTTATATGACCGCAGCCGTTTTCATCCAGCAAATCTTTCATATACTTAAAAAATTCCACGTGCCCGCCCTGGTACGAGGTGATCGCGATCCCCTGTACATCTTCTTCAATGGCAGTTTCGACGATTTCTTTTACGGACCGGTTATGGCCAAGATGGATGATCTCGGCCCCCTTACTCTGCATGATCCGGCGCATAATATTAATAGCAGCATCATGGCCATCAAATAAACTTGCAGCTGTAACGATCCGTACTTTATTCAAAGGTTGATAAGCCATGACTTGCATTGCGGGGTAAAATTAAACTTTTTAACGGGAAAGCTTAACAGTTGTTAGTGTATCGGGATGAAACTCACTTAATTTGTTCCTTATTTGCAAAATCGTGAGGTTCATTTGACAATGGAATAAGATTTGTCTCTAATAAATGCTGTAGATTGTTTAACCTATAACGATATAAGAATGCCTTTGCGCCGATTCATTTCACCGGAAACTTTATTAAAACCTTTCATTATTGTAAAAAATATGGCCCTTGACGGATGGAATGAAGTGGCAAAAATGCTGGGCCTGGACGAGGACCTTTATTATAATCCTCTTCATAAAAAATTGTCGAGGCCGGTCAGCGTGATCCTGATAGGTGCCGGTCATCGTGGAAGTATCTACGCTGATTTTGCAAAAAAAAATCCAGGTGAAATGAAAATTGTTGGCGTGGCCGATCCTAATGCTTATCGTCTGCAAGGGATGGCCGGCATTCATAAAGTACCTGCCCCTAATTGCTTTGAGTCCTGGGAAGATGTTTTTAAGAAGGAAAAATTTGCTGACGCAGTCATTATCGCTACTCCCGATTATTTGCATTGTGCCCCATGCATGAAGGCGCTGGAAAAAGGATATGATGTCTTACTGGAAAAGCCGATCGCCACCACGGAGGAAGAGTGCCGGCAAATATTGGCCAGGGCAAAAGAAGCAAACCGGATCGTTGGCGTTTGCCACGTACTTCGTTATACTCCTTACTTCCGTGAGCTAAAACAAATACTGGATGCCAAAATGATAGGTGAAGTGATAAGCATCCAGCACCTCGAGCCCATTGAATATATACACATGAGCCATTCTTATGTACGCGGTCAGTGGCGCAACAGTAAGACGTCAACGCCGATTATATTGGCCAAATCATCTCATGATGCAGATATCATACGCTGGCTGGTAAACAATCCTTCTGATATGATCCATTGTTTTGGGAATTTGAAATGGTTCACAGCAGCGAATGCTCCAACCGGCAGTACCGAGCGTTGCATAGATGGCTGCGCGGTTGAGGGCACTTGTCCCTATTCTGCCTTGCAAATCTATTACCGCGACAGGAAAAGACTACATGTATTCGATTTACCGGAAGACAAAACGAAATGGGATAAGGCAATCATGAAAGGATTAAAAACGACCAACTATGGCCGCTGTGTCTATCGGATGGACAATGATCAGCCGGATCATCTTACTTTAAATATTTTATTTAAGAATGGAGTTACTGCCGCGTTCTCCATGGAAGCCTTTGTTTCTTACGAAGGCCGGAGGACCCGTATCATGGGTTCGACGGGTGATATTTATGGCGACATGGAGAATTTTACTCTCACTTCGTTCAGAACGGGAAAAAAATTGACCTGGAGTATGAAAACCGATTCTCACGGTGGCGGTGATCATCCTATGGTCAAGGACTGGGTGCAGGC
Organism: Chitinophagaceae bacterium; assembly: GCA_025450235.1. GTDB lineage: Bacteria > Bacteroidota > Bacteroidia > Chitinophagales > Chitinophagaceae > VBAT01. Next base: position 3,445 of record JANWHX010000208.1, read on the forward strand.
CGTGGGTCAGCAAAACCCCGCGTTATTGAGTTCCACAATAGACGTCTCCGTTGAAAGTCATATCATGGCCTTTGCAGCCGAGAAAAGCAGGCTGAATAAAACGATTGAAAACATAATTGTATGACAAATCGTTAGCTGCCACATTCAGGAGTTTGGCAACACTTACAGCTTTTCTTTCTACTTTTGGCCACTTTATGGCAAAACCCTGTTTGATCATTGTGTTTAATCACCGGTACGACAGGAATATCCCTGTACTGAGAAAGATATATTCGCCGCGATTCTCACATATTTATTTTTTAGTGCCATTTTATAATGGCACTGATCCCGATGTAATACCCGTGTATGAGAGCTCCCATTATTTTCAGGCGTTTTTTGCCCAGGGATATCATCGTTTTTTCAAAGAAGAGTTTACTCACTATATTTTTTCGGGTGATGATTGCCTGATGAATCCTTCCGTGACGGAAAATAATTTTCTTGAACAAACTGGCCTTGCCGAAAGAAGTGACTTCATCCCGGGCTTTATAGAATTACATACATTAAAAAACGGGGAATGGTGGCATACAAAAAAAGCAATCGATTTTTTTCATAACCGTGAAGGTGCAGAAGTACAAAGCGAATTGCCTTCAAGGGAAGAAGCGATTGAACGTTTCCGTAAACATGGGATCAGTATTCAACCATTGACTAAACAAAATATTTTTGGCAATAAGAAGATCACTTTTTTAAGATGGTGGCAATCCTGGTTGTACAAGCAATTCTTTCTTCGGATGAAATGGACGCCATACCGGAAAAATGGAAAGTTCGAACTGCCCTATCCCGCCGTTGGATCTTATTCGGATATGTTCATTGTCACCCAAGAAAGCATAGGTGATTTTTGCCGGTATTGCGGGATCCTGGCATCTGTTGGTTTGTTTGTGGAAATAGCCATTCCTACGGCTTTACTTTTATCGTCAAAAAGGATCCTTCAGGAAAAAGATCTGAAGTTGCAGGGAAAAGCACTTTGGTCGCCTGAAGAAGTAACAGCGGTGGAGGAAACTTTTAATAAATCACTTGTTCAATTAATGAAGGGTTTTCCTGCGGATCAACTATATCTTCATCCTGTTAAATTATCTAAATGGAATAATGACCTGTGATAAAATCCATTTTAAATCCCGCGGAAAACCAGGGAAAAATAGTTATTTGATTGAATCATTGTTTAGAACTGACAACGCTTCAAACGTTGACATCCATTAGATCTTTTCTTTTTACTTTTGGCGATTATATGATAAAACCCTGCCTGATCATTGTATTCAACCATCGGTACGACAAGAATATTCCGTCATTAAGAATGATCTATGCGCCCCGGTTTTCTCATATCTATTTTTTGGTCCCTTTTTATCAGGGTAATGATCCCGATGTAGTCCCCGTCTATGAAAGCTCCTATTATTTTCAATCTTTCATTGCCCATGGGTATCAGCGGTTTTTCAGGGATGATTTCACGCATTATATTTTTTGCGGAGACGATTGTCTGCTGAACCCTTCTATTAACGAAAATAATTTTCTCGGGCAAACCGGCCTCGGGGAAGGCGCAGATTCCATTCCCGGTTTTATTGAATTTCATAAATTAAAAGGAATTGGCTGGGGGGATACTAAAAGGGCCATTAATTTTTTTCATAACCGGGAAGGAGCTGAGGTGCAGGGAGAACTGCCATCCCGGGAAGAAGCGCTGCAACGCTTTACTGAACATGGCATCATCATAAAGCCATTGACCAAACAAAATATTTTTGGCAACAGAAAGGTCTCGTTTTTTAGATCGTGGCGGGCGGAGTTGCAGAAGCAGTACTTGCTTCGCGTGAGATGGAAGCC
>JANWHX010000209.1 GCA_025450235.1 Chitinophagaceae bacterium
ATTCACTATTCAAGAAATACAAAACTTATTTAAAATAAAAGGTCATGTCAGTACATAGAAGAAAACACGGATTATTTGAAGCCTCATTAGTGAGAGAAGCGATCGGGCAATCTTTTACCAAGCTGAATCCACGCCTCCAGTTCCGCAACCCGGTAATGTTTACGGTATGGGTCGGAACACTCGTAATGGCTGGTGTTTGCGTTTGGATCGCCACAGGAGAAGCTTCACAGGGAAGCCTGGTATATAATATTATTATTACCTCCATTCTTCTGATCACCTTGTTGTTTGCCAACTTCGCTGAAGCGATTGCCGAAGCAAGAGGTAAAGCACAGGCAGATAGTTTGCGTAAGGCAAGGGAAGATACCCCGGCTAAAAGAATTTCCATTGCAGGAGAAATAACTACAAAAGAAATAAAGATCGTTCCTTCGTCTCAGTTGAGAAAGGGTGACCTCTTTCTTTGTGAAGCGGGAGATACAATTCCTATGGATGGTGAGATCATCGAAGGCATCGCCACCATTGATGAGTCTGCTATAACAGGGGAATCTGCGCCAGTGATAAGGGAAGCGGGTGGTGATAAATCTTCCGTTACGGGCGGAACGAAAGTTTTATCTGACAGGATAAAAGTGAAAGTGACAACATCACCAGGTGAAACCTTTTTGGATAAAATGATCGCATTGGTGGAAGGTGCTACACGGCAAAAGACCCCTAATGAAATTGCACTCACCATTTTGCTCGCTGCATTTACCTTAGTGTTTATCATCGTTTGCGTAACATTAAAACCTTTCGGTGATTATGCTAATACACCTATAACTATCGGAGCTTTCATTTCTTTGTTCGTGTGCTTAATACCAACTACAATCGGTGGTTTATTAAGTGCCATCGGCATTGCTGGAATGGACAGGGCTTTGAGAGCTAATGTTATTACCAAAAGCGGTAAAGCAGTTGAAACCGCAGGCGACCTCGACACGATATTGCTTGATAAAACAGGAACGATTACAATTGGTAACAGAAAGGCGACAAACTTTTATGTTGCCAGTGGTGAAGATGAAAGAAGATTCATTGAGATCGCGGTATTGGGTTCTCTTGCTGATGAAACTCCTGAAGGAAAATCAATTGTTGAACTGGCAAATTTAAAAGGCGTCAAAGTAACTACCGGAACAAGCGGAATGGATTTTATCAATTTCTCCGCAGAAACAAGAAGCAGCGGTGTTAACCTTCCCGACGGAACAAAGATCCGTAAAGGAGCTTTTGATGCTATTCGTGATATGGTGAATAAAGCCGGCAATTCCATTCCGAAAGAAATGGAAGAAAGAGTAAAGAGCATTGCACAAAATGGCGGAACACCGCTAGTCGTAGCTCAGAACAATGAAGCAAAAGGAGTGATCGAATTGCAGGATATTATTAAACCCGGTATCCAGGAACGCTTTGAGAGATTAAGAAAGATGGGAGTAAAAACTGTAATGGTGACGGGTGATAATCCTTTAACTGCAAAATATATTGCTAATGCGGCAGGTGTAGATGATTTTATAGCAGAAGCAAGGCCTGAAGATAAAATGAATTATATCCGCAAAGAACAACAAGGTGGAAAATTAGTTGCTATGATGGGTGACGGAACCAATGATGCGCCGGCATTGGCACAGGCAGATGTTGGTGTGGCCATGAACAGCGGCACACAAGCTGCTAAAGAAGCCGGCAATATGGTTGATCTTGAAAACGACCCTACCAAGCTGATAGAAATTGTTGAAATAGGAAAGCAGTTGCTGATGACAAGAGGAACATTGACCACGTTTTCTATTGCGAATGATGTGGCAAAATACTTTGCTATTGTTCCGGCTCTGTTTATTGTATCCATTCCCGGGTTGCAGGCATTGAATATTATGAATCTTCATAGTCCCGAAAGCGCCATTCTTTCAGCAGTGATCTTTAATGCTATCATTATTCCATTGCTGATCCCGCTGGCATTAAGAGGAGTTGCTTACCGGCCCATCGGTGCAAGTGCTTTACTGAGAAGGAATCTTTTTATCTATGGATTGGGAGGAGTGATAGTGCCATTCATTGGAATTAAACTAATTGACCTCCTTGTATCTATTTGGTTTTAAAAAATTAAACTCATTATAAAATGAAACAAAATATTCTTCCCGCTATAAGACTTACCCTTGTTTGCATGGTATTCTTTATGGGAATATATTCTTTAGTGGTTTTAGCGGGAGCTCAATTGGCCCCTGGCAAAGGAAAAGGGGAAACAGTAGTTGTTAATAACAAAGTAGTTGGCTGGAAACTTTTGGGGCAAAAATTTACGGATGATAAATACTTCTGGAGCCGTCCCTCTGCTGTTGATTATAATGCAGCAGGCTCAGGCGGCAGCAATAAAGGCCCAACTAATCCCGATTACCTGCAACAGGTAAAGGACAGGATTGATAGTTTTCTTGTACATAACCCTGGTGTAGACAAAAAAAATATTCCGTCTGACCTCGTAACCGCCTCAGGCGCCGGACTTGATCCGCATATTTCCGTCCAGGGAGCTTATGTGCAGGTAAAAAGAATTTCTGCAACAAGAAATATTCCCGAAGAAAAAATTAAAGCATTAGTTGATCAGCATGTCGAAAAACCTCTGTTAGGATTGTTCGGCACTGAAAAAGTAAATGTATTAAAACTAAATATTGACCTCGACAACTTAAAATAAAACCAATTTAACTATTTCCAGTTCTTAATGATTATAATTAAGCCCTTCCTTGTCGAAGGAGGGGCGTTTTACGAAATGCAAAAAACTATTGAAACATGAAAAATACAAAAATGTTACTGGGATTGGCAGTGCTATTGATAAGCAATATTGCAAACGCCCAGGATTCGACAAAAAAAGGCAACCTCGCTCTTACCGGTTCTGTTGACGCATATTACCGGTACAATTTTCATAATGCTAAAGACTCAGGACGAACAAACAACTATACAAGCTTCACCAATTCACAGAATTCATTTGAACTGGGTATGGCCTCACTGAAAGCTGACTATACAATCGGGAAAGTAGAAGCCGTTGCCGATTTGGGTTTTGGAAGAAGAGCAGAAGAATTTTCATACAACGAACAAGGCACATTAGCTGCTATTAAGCAAGCGTATGTTTCTTATGCACCTTCTGACAAAATAAAATTTACAATGGGAAAATGGTTTACTCATGTTGGCTATGAAGTGCCTGATGCCTACCTGAACCGCAATTATAGTATGGATTATATGTTTTCGTATGGTCCCTTTTTTCATACGGGCTTAAAAGCGGATATAACAGTGAACAGCAATTTTTCATTCATGCTGGGAGTATCAAATCCAACAGATATGGTTACTGCCAGTTTTGATAAAAAGTTTTTCATTGCGCAGGTTCATGCTGCAAGTTCAAACAGCAGGATAAGTGCCTACCTGAACTACGTGGGAGGAAAAGATATGTCTGACGCTTCTATTAATCAGTTTGATTTAGTGGCAACGGGGACTGTCAGCAGCAAATTCAGCATTGGTTATAATGGTACCGTAAAAATGGTAAAGCCAGCTGGCGGCAGCAGCGACTCCTGGTGGGGATCAGCGCTGTATCTTAATTATGATCCATCTTCAACATTCGGATTAACAGCCAGGGGTGAATATTTCGGTGATAAAAATGGAGTGGCCGGATTTGGTACCGATATATTCGATCTTACGTTGTCAGGTAATATCCATCTGGACAATCTGACGATCATTCCGGAATTCCGCATAGATGGGGCAAAAGATCCGATCTTTTTCAATAATTCTGATACGGTTTCTCCATCAGCTAAGAGTGCGGGAACATTTATTTTGGGAGCAACCTACCACTTCTGAAAAGGTTAATGTGTATACCTTTAGATACCGGTAATCTTAAAAATAATCATTGATTTATGGCGGAAACAGAAGCAGATAAATGGTTAACTAAAATTCAGCAAGATAAAAAAGGAAAGCTGAAGATCTATGTCGGCATGAGCGCCGGTGTGGGTAAGAGTTATCGTATGCTGCAGGAAGCCCATAACCTGTTGCGTAATGACGTAAATGTAAAGCTGGGGTATATAGAAACACATGGAAGAAAGGAAACGCAGGCATTAATAGAAGGATTGCCATTGATCCCAAGAAGAAAAGTATTTTATAAAGGAAAAGAATTGGATGAGCTGGATGTGCAGGCCATTCTTTTGTTGCATCCCGCTGTGGTAATTGTGGATGAATTAGCGCACACTAATATTCCCGGCAGCAAAAATGAAAAAAGATGGCAGGATGTGCTGGACATCTTAGATGCCGGCATTGATGTGATCACCGCTGTCAATATCCAGCATATTGAAAGTATAAATGAAGATGTAAAAGAGATCACAGGTGTGGAAGTGAAAGAAAGAGTGCCCGATAAAATACTGCAGGTTGCTGACGAAGTTGTGAATATTGACCTGACAGCACAAGAGTTGATCACCCGTTTAAAGGAAGGGAAAATATATGATCATACCAAAGTGCAGCAGGCATTGACCAATTTTTTTCAACCGGAAAAAATTTTACAACTACGGGAATTAGCATTAAAAGAAGTGGCCGGGCAAGTTGAAAGAAAAGTCGATTATGAAGTAACCGCTAAAGAAAGGCCCTGGCGACATGAACATTTTCTTGCCTGCATCTCTTCCAATCATGAAATGGCGCAAAATATTATTCGCAAAACGGCCAGACTGGCGTCTTATTACAATAGTAAATGGATTGTGCTTTATGTGCAGACGCCAAAAGAATCATTGGAAAAGATCCCGCTGGCAGCGCAGCGTCACCTTATCAATAACTTTAAAGACGCCACCGAGTCCGGTGCTGAAGTGTTACAGGTTAAAAGCGACAACGTAGCTAAAGCGATAATGGAAATGGTAGAAGAAAAACGGATAACCACAGTGTGTATCGGCAAACCTCATTTAAGTTTATTCCAGGTTATTTTACGAACCAACGTGTTTAACCAATTATTAAAAACATTATCTAAAAATGATGTTGACCTGATTATTTTATCCTGATGGCGCTGAAATTAAAAACCAAAGTTGCCCTTGGCGGCATTTTCCTGTTTGCTCTGCTGATATTGGTAGGCGCATTAAGTTTTTATTATTTTAACCGAATTACAGAAGAGGCTAAGGGCATTGTACAGGATAATTATGAAACGCTGAATTATTCAAGGGATATGCTCAAAGAGATGGATGATTTGAGCGGCAGGGATAGCCTGGATGCCGTTAAAAACTTTGAACAGAATCTGCAGGCGCAGGAAAAAAATATAACAGAACCTGGTGAAAAAGAATTGACAGATTCATTGCGGAAAAACTTTGAGGCATTAAAGCTCAAAAGATCTCCCGACTCGCTCCGGTCATTGATACGAAAAAATATAAGCGGTATCATGCAATTAAATCTGCAGGCGATCAATAAGAAAAACCAGGCAGCCAAAGCGTCTGCAGAAAAAGCAAAAGCAATCATAACGCTGATCCTTACGGTCTGCACGTTAATTGGACTGACATTTATATTCAATTTTCCATCCCTGGTCGCATCACCGATTGCCAAGCTCACTGAAGGAATAAGAGCTATTGCCAATAAGAATTATCGCGAACGAATACATCTTAACCGCAAAGATGAATTTGGGGAATTAGCCAATGCCTTTAACAGCATGGCAGAGAAATTGGATGAGTATGAACACAGCAATTTGTCGAAAATATTGTTTGAAAAACGAAGGGCAGAGACCGTTATCAATTCTTTGAAAGATGCAAGTATCGGGATAGATAATAAAGGCGCCATTCTTTTTGCAAATGAGCAGGCTTTACAGTTGCTGAACCTGAAAGAGCTCGAAATTGTGGGTCAATCACAGGAAGGAGTACAGAAAAAAAATGATCTCTTTCGCTTTTTGATAAAAGAACAAACTAGTATTCCTTTTAAGATCGTAGTGGAAGGAAAGGAAAATTATTTTACCAAAGAAATAATCGATATCAAACAAGGAAACGAAAATGCCGGAACCGTCATCGTCTTAAAAAACATTACTTCGTTCAAGGAATTAGATGTAGCGAAAACCAACTTTATCGCTACAGTGTCGCATGAATTAAAGACTCCATTGGCTTCCTCAGATTTCAGTTTGAAATTATTGGAAGATCCCCGGATCGGCCAGATTAGCAATGAACAAAAGGAATTGATTCAGCAACTTAAAAATGACAACCAGCGGATGTTGAAAATATTAAGTGAACTTCTGAATATGTCGCAGGTTGAAGCGGGAAAGATACAATTGAATATACAGGATGCCAGCCCGTATGTCATTATTCAGAATTCTATAAATGCTGTTAACAGTTCTGCAAAAGAAAAGCAAATAACTATTCAGCGAAAAATAGAAGATGGCCTGCCGCTGATTAAAACTGACCCTGATAAAATAGGGTGGGTTTTAAATAATTTTCTGACCAATGCCATTAAATACTCCCCCGAAGAAAGTACGATCATTGTAAACGTTCAAAACGGTGATAATGAGGTATCATTCTCTGTAACAGATAAGGGATCAGGTATTGCAGAACCTTATATCGGTAAAATATTTGACAGGTACTTCCAGGTTCCGGGTCGTACAGATAAGAAAGGTTCAGGCATTGGTTTAGCCATTTGCAAAGAATTCATTGAAGCAATGGGCGGCAAAATCTGGGTAAAAAGCATGATTGGATCAGGCAGTACGTTCGGCTTCAGTTTACCTTTTTTCCAGGAAGGATAAGCTGCAAAAATCCGAAAGATTGAAAATCCGAAATTCGAAAAGCCGATTCCGATGGAAGACTTTTTCGGATTTCGAGCTTGAGGTTTCGGATTTATATCGAATATAACCTAATCCTATAGACCTCAATTGCATCTTGACAGATCAACTCCAGACTATCGCAAAAAAAACATTCCCGTTCAAGGAATGCTTTCATATTGACTTTTGGACCAGACAACAATTAACTATTAGCAGACTCCTGGCTAGTCGTCTCTTCTTTCTTGGTTCCTGTAGCTGATTTCATCTTGTCTTTGTCGGTGCTTTTAATAACATAAGCGGCGAAGACCTTGCTTGTTTCGCGAAGACGATTTTCAAATTTTTTATTCTTTGTTTCAGGTTTTAGATCCGAAAGCGCAACAGCCAACTTATCATAGACCAGTTGCCGGGCTATCTTCTTCGTCATTTTCGAATTGTTTAATTTTTTAGCGGCCATGTTCATAATATTTTAGTAACACAAAAATAATGTTCCCACAATCTCCCAACGTTAAATCTCGGGATCCGGCAAAAAATTAATATTGGAATTTTTTTTACCCATCCATTTGCAATATATTGAAAATTAATGGATAATAGCCATACACCTGCTTGCTTGTTGTCGGGATCAGTTTCCCTCTGTATTGGGAGAATTAGAAAAAAGATCTCCACATACGAGTTTTGATGCCCCCTAAACGGTTGACTGGAAGGTTAATGGCTATCTTTTTGTGGCTGAATTATGGCGTAACTTACGATACGGTTTGAATCTTTTTACCTCAAAATTTTTGCTTATGAAGAGCCTATTGACTGCAAAAGCAATTCTGCTGACATCATTATTTTTCTTAATTCATTGTTATCATGCCAATTCCCAGGTCACGACAGCCACTTTGAGCGGCATCGTTAGGGACTCGAAAGGGACGGCACTCACTTCTGCAACGGTAACAGTGGAATATCCTGACGCAGGTATCAGTCAAACGCTCATTACTAAATCGGATGGCCGGTTTACTGTTTCCAATTTACGGGTTGG
>JANWHX010000210.1 GCA_025450235.1 Chitinophagaceae bacterium
ATGGGCAGCGTAGTTGATAAGGGCAGGTATATACCAATGGCAAAACTCAGCGATCTGATGCCACAAAGCTCCATTACAACCGCAATAAATACTCCCACCAGAACAAACTGCCAATCAAGATTAAAAGACAAAATTCCTTTTATTAATGTTGCCATCAATGTTCCCTGCGGTGCCGGATATTTATCGCTGCCAATTGCATGCTGGATGCCCTGGCTCGTCATTTCAACTGTAGGCTGATCGAGAATCTGAATAGTGAATCCTATAGCTATTGAAGACACAATAGCACCTACAAACAAGGAAATCTGCTGGTATTTGGGTGTTGCTCCAACAATATAACCAGTTTTCAGATCCTGCGATGTAGCCCCTGCATTGGCCGCGGCAATACAAATCATACCGCCTACTACTAATGCCATTGGTTCATACACCTGGCCGGTCCATTTTACGGCAATAAAAATCAAGCAGGTTCCCATTAAGGTCGCGATGGTCATACCGCTGATAGGATTATTCGAAGAACCAATGAGACCCACTATTCGCGATGATACGGTAACGAAGAAAGCCCCGAATATGATAACCAGTAATCCCAGCAATAATTTGCTGCCGATATTACTGCCGGGAATGAGTGTGCTAGGCATCAGTGCAATGACCAATAAAAGAACAAGACTTCCAACGCCAACCACTTTAATAGAAAGGTCCCTTTCGGTTCTTGGAACCTCGGTAGATGTTTCCACTCCTCCTTTTTTCAATGAGCTAATACTCCCTTTGAAAGAAGAAATAATAGTTGGAATTGTTTTTATCAATGTAATGAATCCACCTGCAGCAACAGCGCCGGCGCCTATTTGCCGGATATAGGCACGGTAGATGGCAGTTGACCAGTCGGCGAAATTATGCGTGGCCGGATCCCATCCACCCGGGCCGCCGGCCTTTGTAACATCAGTAAGATAACCAAGCTTTGATAATTGTGCGGCAATTATATCGGGGCTTATCAATGATGATAAAAGCGGGATTAATACAAACCAGCTCAAAACACCTCCGGCTACCAACACACCGGCGATCTTTGGCCCAATGATGTAGCCTACACCCATATATTCCGGCGTGATCTCGCCACTCACCTTTGCTGATGGAAAAATTTTGTTGGTCTGTTTTGTAAAGAATGCAGGTGTCTCGGCTATTACATGAAATATTTTTTGCAGGATGGCATATCCAAAAGCAAAACCGAGACCCAGGAATGCTGTTTTAGCAAATTCGCCCCCCCTTTCTCCTGCTTTTAATACCGATGCGCAAGCCGTCCCTTCCGGGTAAGGTAAAGTGCCATGTTCCTGGACGATCAGCGAACGACGGAGCGGTATCATCATTAATGTTCCTAATATGCCCCCAAAAATGGCCAGGATAAGAATGGTAAAGTAATTGAAAAAGTTAGCCGAGTTCGGATCGCTTAAAAACAAAAAGCCTGGTAAAGTAAATACTACACCTGCCGCAATACTTTCTCCTGCTGACCCGGTCGTTTGAATAATGTTGTTTTCAAGAATAGTGGTCTTCAAAAATCTTCTTCCAAGTGTAATTGCTATGACTGCAATAGGAATCGATGCAGAAACGGTCAAACCTGCTTTTAAAGCCAGGTAAACTGTAGAAGCTCCGAATATGATACCGAAAATAGCACCGGTAATAATTGACTTGATGGTAAACTCTGCCATCCTTGTTTCAGCGGGTACAAATGGTTTGAAGTTGGTTTGTTCAGGCATAGCAAGTTGGTTTTAATAATAGGGAAGATAAATAAAAAAGGTGATGCTGTGCACCACCTCTTCAATGATTTAAGAACGGTTTATGCAGAGCCCGTTTTATCTTTTACGATCTGGTTGAGAGATTTTACTTTAGCAAAGATCAGCAGTCCTCCCAGAATAGCGGCGATAGTAATGATTCCGAAGAATATTCTTTTATCAGGTATTTTATCCCAAAAACTTGCCATCACACCCGCTACTTTACCTCCTAATGATGTTGATAAAAACCATCCACCCATCATCAAAGCAGTTAATCGCGGAGGCGCAAGCTTCGAAACAAATGAAAGACCGATGGGACTTAAACAAATTTCACTTACTGTAAAGATTCCATAAGTTAGGAACAGCCACACAGAGGACGCTTTATCCGTATAGATACTTGGCACAGACATGACTGCAATAACCATTACCAGTGCGCTTAGTCCTGCAATAATTAAAGCCCACGCAAATTTGCTTGCAGTAGTCACCGGCTTTCCTCGTCGGGCCATATACGCAAAGAAGGCTATTAATAATGGTGTCAACAATACTATGAAAGCAGGGTTGATCGATTGATATAATTCCGTATTCGCCAATTTGGCTTCTCCATCAGGGGGCCATTTTTCCCTGGGAACATTATTAAAATACGGATCCGGCCCCATCGTTTTTAAAGGATTACCCGCCGTATCATATACGATCCGGAGATATTGATCTGCCTGTTCCACTTCCCTTGGTTTTGTGCCAACCGTTTGAACCATATAAAAATAGTCCGCCGGCTTTTCTATGGCTTTTGGTATTTCTCTGTTGGTATGGGATTCTGCCCATATCGTAAGGCCTGTTGAATTCTGGTTGTATATGGTCCAGAAAATAATTGATACAGTAAATATGAATAATAAGGCCCCGATACCTTTTTTATCTTCCGGAGCCCCTTTTCTCCATAAGTTCACATAAAAATAAATAACAGGGAAACAGGCAAAAACGAATGCATCATTTGAATCAGAACCCATGATGTTGCCGGGAATAAACCATCCTATCGCCGCAAAGATGATCATTGGTAGAAAAACAGATCCGAATATCTTTGATAAAGGCATATCCCCTGCCTGCATCGGCTTTTTTACATCGTGTTGTTTAACGTGTTTCAGTTGTGTAGCCAGCCAGATCAAGCCGATGATAAGACCCACCCCTGCGGTTGCAAAGGCATATCTCCAATCATATTTATTACGCATAATGGCTGCGACGAAATTGCATATAAGAGCACCGGTATTAATGCCCATATAAAATATATTATATGCATTATCTTTTAACGGTCTTAAATCTTCCCTGTTGTACATATTACCAAGCAGGGTTGAAATATTTGGTTTGAAAAACCCGTTACCTACAATTATACATCCCAGTGAAATGTACATTGCGGTATTACCGGGAAGTGCCAGTCCTAAGTAACCCGCGGCCATTAAAGAACCGCCCATGAAAATTGATTTGATATAGCCCAGGTATCTATCAGCAATCAGACCACCAATAAATGGGGTTAAATACACCAGCGCAATAAATGTTCCGACCACATCTGCTCCCATTGCTCTTGAAAGACCTTTTCCCCCAGTTGTTGTATTAGTCAAATAAAGCAATAAAATTCCTACCATCAGGTAATATCCAAACCTTTCCCACATCTCCGTAAAAAATAATACATACAATCCTTTCGGATGCTTGCCGGTCTTTGCAGGTTGATTCATACAGCTTTTTTTAGTTATGCCATCAGGGTTTATACTTAACAACAACAAAATACAGAAAATTGACCATGAAAAATTTTTTTCGATCTATCTTTAGCGCTGAATCCGAATAGTAGCAACCACAAATCCAATCATACGACCCCATGCGAATTTTACTCTTAGGCTCTGGCGGGAGGGAACATGCTCTTGCCTGGAAATTGAATCAAAGTGTTTGGACCAATCCGCTCTACATCGCTCCCGGCAACCCGGGCACAGCCAAATGTGGCATTAATGTACAACTTGATATCAGTGATTTTGATGAGATCCGCAAATTCTGCATCGATGAAAAGATTGATATGGTCATTGCAGGACCTGAGGAACCATTAGTAAACGGACTTTATGACTACTTCAAAGCGACCGAAGAACTCCAGCAAATTTATTTTATCGGGCCGTCGAAAGCAGGTGCACAGCTGGAAGGCAGTAAAGCTTTTGCGAAAGCTTTTATGTATCGTCATAATATACCTACCGCCAAATTCAAAGAATTTACCATCGATAATTATGAAGATGGGTTAAGATACCTGCAGCAACATCCTTTGCCCATTGTATTAAAAGCCGATGGTCTTGCAGCAGGTAAAGGTGTCGTTATTTGCCAGAGTTATGTAGAAGCCATCGCCGAGTTTGAACTCATGATCCAACAGGCCAAATTCGGGGAAGCCAGTAAGAAAGTAGTGGTTGAAGATTTTTTACCCGGCATCGAATTAAGTGTGTTTGCCATTACGGATGGCAGGAATTATCTGATACTTCCGGAGGCGAAAGATTATAAAAGAATTGGTGAAGGTGATAAAGGTTTAATGACCGGAGGGATGGGGGCTGTAAGCCCGGTGCCATTTGCTACACCCGGCTTTATGCATAAGGTGGAAGAACGAATCATTAAGCCCACGATTAACGGTTTGTTTAAAGAAGGTATTGAATACACCGGATTCATATTTTTTGGGTTGATAAGCGTTAACGGTGATCCTTACGTCATCGAATACAATTGCCGGCTGGGTGATCCGGAAACAGAAGTAGTGATACCAAGGTTGGAAACGGATCTTGTCGGGTTATGTATTGCCGCTACACAAAAAGAACTGGATAAAGCGGAACTCCGGGTGGATAAGAGAGCGGCCGCGACGATAGTAGCTACCAGCCGCGGCTATCCTACAGGCTATGAAAAAGGATACGAAATAACAGGATTGGATGGAAGGTTCGGGAAACAATCATTGATATTCCATGCAGGGACCAAAGAAGATGAAAAGAAAATAGTAACCAATGGCGGAAGGGTATTTTGCGTTACTTCATTCGGAGAAGATATAGAAGATGCAGTAAATACATCATTGGACATTCTCGACCATATAAATTTTGACGGCATTTATTACCGGGCGGATATTGGATTTGAATTCAAGAAAACACCTAATCTCTAAAAGGGAACAGAAAGAAACACAGCTTGCTTAATTTTGCACAAACATTTTATAATGGCAGCAGAAGTGCATTATCATGATTATTTGCAACTGGATCAAATACTGAATGCACAATTTCCTGAAAGCGACAAGCACCAACTCCCGGCACACGATGAAATGCTGTTCATCGTTATTCACCAGGCATATGAACTTTGGTTCAAGCAACTGCACCACGAAGCCAATTCGATTGTTGCTATTATGGGCAAACCGGCTTTAAACGATAACTCACCCGAACTTCAAACGGTTGTACATCGGCTAAGCCGGGTAGTAACGATAATGAGAGTGCTGGTTCACCAGATAGACATCATGGAAACAATGACGCCGATGGATTTCCTTGATTTCCGTGACATGTTGCGACCGGCGTCGGGCTTTCAAAGCTGGCAGTTTAAAGAACTCGAAGCCAAACTCGGGCTCAAATTCCAAAACCGTCATGGAAAGGAATATTATACTTCTCAATTAAAGAAAGAGCATGTTGATATAATTAAGGGGGCAGAGAAAGATAAATCCCTGTTGCAACTGGTGAATTCCTGGCTGGAAAGAATGCCTTTTTTTGATGAAGAAGAAAATTGGAAGAACTTCCCGGTACACAAGCCAATGGAAAACATCCCTGCTTTCTGGGCAGAGTACCGTTATCAATATGAAAACAGCCTGGCTGAAGCAGAAAGAATGAACCTCGATAGTTTTGATGAAATTTTTATAAAGCCCGGTTCGTCTGCTGATCAAAACATCTTATCTGCAACTGCGTCGCGTGCCGCTCTTTTTATCATGCTTTACCGCGGCTATCCCATTCTTCAATTGCCATTTCAGTTATTAAATGCATTGCTGGAAATCGACGAGCAACTCAGTTCCTGGCGCTATCGCCACATGAATATGGTGCACCGGATGATTGGTACAAGGATCGGCACAGGAGGAAGTTCTGGCAAAGATTATTTAAAGGCGGCAGCCGATAAGCATTATATCTTCAAAGAGATTGCGCAGCTTAATAGTTTCCTGATCGAACGAAGAAAATTGCCTGCGTTACCTGTGGCTGTTGAAAAACAACTTGGGTTTGAGGTCACCCGGAAATAAAAAAGAGGCGGTGAATCTCACTGCCTCCTTGCTGATAGATAATTCGAAGATATATTCTAAAAGGTGTAACGAATTGCCAATCCTCCCCAACCACTGAAATAAGGATCCGAAAGTATATCTAACGATGGCTGGAAATCAAGGCTCAGGTTAATGGGAGCTCCGTTGATTTTGTAATCAAGTCCTAACACACCATCTATTCCAAACGATACATCACCGCTACTATAAACGTGGTTGCCACGATACCAAACCTCGTTGTAAGCCCCAATGTGTGCTCCGGGTCCAACATACCATTTTAAACCGGGTGCGCCATTAATGTCTCCATGTATCTCATACAAACCTGTAAAACGAAAACCATGACTCCAGAAATATGCAATGCCTTCCAGTGCTCTGTTAGGAGCTACGAAATGTTTAATGGTAATTCCTCCCGGCCAGAATTTAAGGCCCAACGCTGTCTGATAACTGGATCCGGTACTTTGACCTTGTGATACTAAAGCCGAGATAGATACAAATGCTAAAAGAATGAATTTCTTCATATTAATTGGTTTTTTGGTGCAACAAATAACGAATCCATCAACTTCCATTACCATGCCAAAGGAATACGTTTGCAGGAAAATTCTCATTCGAAGTTTGAGGGGGTCTGATTCCGCCTGATTCTCAGGAGAAAATAGACAAGCACGATGATTGAAATAATTGCAGTAATAAGGAAAGTGTAAATGCTTCCAAAACCACTCCAGATCATTCCGGCGATAATGCTTGCGACAAGTGTGCAAATACTTTCGCAGGATGTATAAAAACCTATAGCGGTCGCCGTATTTTTGCTATGTGCAATATTGGTGATCCACGCTTTGGTTATACCTTCTGTAGCTGCGGCATAAATTCCATAAACG